>CAYSGA010000104.1:0-6898 GCA_964430165.1 uncultured Eubacteriales bacterium | reverse complement strand
TCCTTCCGGCCCTCCCGCGAGGAGTTGGAGGACCGTCTCGAATCCGTACAGGATCCCCAGGTCCGTCGGGGCGATCAGGAGGATGCGGTCGGGGCTGACGGTGAGCCGGTACGATTCATCCTCGCCGGGAACGAGCGCCCCAGTCCGGTCGCACCGGTAAATGAAAGAAGCCCGGCTTTCGCCGCCTTCCGGGAGAGCGTCGTCGCGCCGCAGGAAAAGACCCGTCCTCCCGCTGAGCCGTTCCAGGAAACGGTCGGCCGCCCGGAGCGCCCGGTCGCCGGGATTTCCTATCGCGCCGACCGTGAACGATGCGTCCAGCCGGAACGCACCTTCCGTTTCAAGGACGGTGGAGGGACGGGGAAGAAGGTCGAGGGAAGCGGCGGCCGCGGAAACCGCACCGGCGGCTCCGAAGCCGAGAAGGAGAACGCTTATGATCCGGAAGAAAGGACGGGCCGACGGCATGGCCGCATTGTATCCATTCTCCGGCCGGGATGCAAAGCGGAACGGCCGCCGGGTCGGGCGATCCGGAGCCGCGCCTCTCAGTCCGTAACTTTTTCGACGACGATCGTCAGCTTGGAAACCAGGGCGGCGATCGCGCCGACGGCGGCGACGACGGGAACCAGGGCCGCGCCAACGATTCCCACGGTCAGCGGGATCTCCAGGAACGTCTTGCCCTGCTCGTCCTTGAGGATGATCCGGCGGATGTTTCCCTCGTGGAGCAATTCCTTGATCTTGTTCAGGATTTCGCCGCCGGAAACCTTGAATTCCTCGGTCCGCGTTTTGGCCTTCGGGTCTTTGTTTTCTTCCATTGTCGTTTCCTTTCCATTTCTTTTTACGAAAAAGGAGGGGAAAAGGTTCAGCCGGAACCGCGCCTATTATCCAGCGCTTCCGCCTCCGCCGCCTCCCCCGCCGCCTCCGCCGCCGCTGAACCCTCCGCCTCCCCCTGAAGAATAATGGGCGGCCGAGGTGCTGGCCTGCTGGATCGTCGTCGCCGCACTTTCGATGGATTGGATCATCGAGGAGATCGAACCGATCCCGTCGCCCGAAAGAAACGACGACCGGGAATAGCCCGCATACCAGACAGGCACGGCCGCCCGTTCGTCGCCCAGGATCAGGGGCAGGGATTTCAGGATTTTTTTCGCGTTGCCGAAGAGGATGCCGAAGACCAGGTATTTCTCCCAGAGCCGGTAAGCCTCGGGCGGCATGTCCTTGAACTCGGAAAAATCATCGAGAAAACGCCGGAGCGCCTTCCACATCTCGTTTTCCCGGGCCCAGCGGACGGATCGGCGCTTGATTTTAGGGACGAGGACCGCCCCCATGACCGCCAGCACCGGGTTGAGCGTCAGGAGGGCCGACGGGATGGTCGCGGCGATGAACCGGTTCCGGCGCTTGAGACTCGCCGGTTCGACGAATTCGAGCGTCTTTCCCTCGTCTTTGATCGTCTCGCCCCAGGCCCGAAACCAGGTCTGGAATTTGGCCGGGTTCTTTTTCAACCACGATTTCAAATCGTCGATCGTCAACGACGTCCCCACCGCGGACCTGGATTCGCTCGAACCGACGGGGGGAACAACGAGAACGGCTCCGCGCCGGGATGTCCGGAAACGTTCGATCGCCTTGGCCGCGCCTCCGAACGCCGCGGCGAGCGCGGCGGCATTGGTGTAATCCGCGCCTCTTCCGACCGCCGCCAACAATCCGAGCGCGTCACGTTCGAACGGTTTCAGGCCCTCTTCCTCCGCCCCGATTTCTTTTTTGAACGTCAACGACGTTTCGGTCGTCAGCTTCGCTCCGAGGAAGCCCGATTTTTCGACGGTCCGGTCCTCGATTTCAAGATAGCCGCGCTGGGCCAGGTCGAAGATCGTCGCGGTGAAGGCCGCCGGCGTCACCGTGATCCCTTCCTTGCGGAGAAGGTCCACCAGGGCGGGAGGGAGGCCGGAGGGCATCTCCCGGAAATATTCGGGAATGTCGATGAATTTGTAATCCTTGCCGACCGACCGCCAGCTGCGCATGAAAAACGCCAACCACAGGAGCGGGATGGCGAGCAACCCGACGAGATACGCCTGAACGCCGAACGTGGTCCATTTTTTCCGCCGGGAGGTCTCGGCCCGGGAGGTCTCGGCCCGGGCGATCGTTTCCTCGACGAACCGGGCTTCTTCCTCCCGGATGGAGGCGAACGTCAACGAATCCGCGGGGAGGCCGGCGACCATCCCAGCCGGCCAGGCCACCCGGATCTCGACCATCTGCCCGGCGGGGAGGTTTGGGACGGTGAAGCGGGCCGTTTGCAGATCGACGATCTCGGAATTCCCGGAAAGCGGTCCGTGGCCGTAAACCAGAAGCTCGGACGGACCCGAAACCGGCTCGGGAAGCCCGACCGTGACGATGGCCGCGGACGCCGGTCTGTCCCAGCCGCTTCCGATCGGCTGCCAGTAAAGTTCGGTCGCCTCCGCCGACGTCCGGATTCCGCCGCGCACCCGGTAATGGATGTGAAAGGTCCGCTCTTCATCCTTGGCCGTGTAATACCATTTGGCCTCGAGACGGTCCCCGGATGCGTCGACCTCGGTCCGAAGGGGCGTTTGTCCCTCGGATACGGCAAAGTCCTCGATGGTCGCCGCGTACGACCGGCTCATCCGCTCGACCCGGAGCGGGATCCAGAGCGTGGCCCAGGAAAACTCCCCCTCGAAGGCGAACGTCCGGTATTCGTCGACGGTGAAGCTCCCGTCGGCCGCGACGGCAATGTTGATTTTGACTTCGGGGAAATAGAAATCCTTGGCCGCGGCCCGGGCCGGAAGGAGCGAAACGGCGCAGGCGACGACGAGTCCGAAAAGCAGAAGCGGAGCGAGCGGTTTTCTCATGACGGGTCTCCTTAGCTTAACCTATCAAAGCCGGCTTATTGGAGCAAGACTCGCCGAAGCCATAATCCCGCCTGACGGTCCACCACGGGATAGTCTGCGGGTCAGACTTCGAAAATCAAAAAGCCTGGCCGATGCTTAAAAAGAAAAGGCCGTGTTTCTCTCCCGGCCGGGGCCGGAGGTTGAACCCATAATCCACGCGGACCAATCCGATCGGGCTCCGGACCCTGAGACCGAGCCCGAGCCCGTGACGGACGTCCCCGAGCCGCATTTCGCCCAGGGTCGAAGTGACGTTGCCCGCATCGTAGAAGATCACGCCCGATGCGGGCCCGAAGATAGAAAACCTCAACTCCTGGTTGATGACGAAGACCGCCGCTCCACCCGCCGGCGCGCCGGACAGAGGATCGATCGGGCCGACCCCGTCCTGCTTGAAGCCGCGGATTGAGCTGCCGCCCCCCGCGAAGAACCTTTTCGCGGCCACGAGGTCGCGGTCGAACGCGTCCGCCGCTCCGACCCTCGCCGCCGCCGCCCAGACCAGGCCCGGCCCGAAGCGCAAGTAGTTCTGGAACTGGCCGAAGAAGCTGACGTAAGGGAATTCGGTCGCCAGGAACGTCGGGGACCAGGTCAAGGCCAAGGACAGGAACGACCCCCTCGTCGGGTCGAAAAGATCGTCCCTCGTATCTCGCACCAACAGCCCCCCGATCTCCGAGACAAAAACCGATTCTTCGAGAGGCGAGAGCTCGTCCGCCGCCGGGTCGAACGTGTGGATTTTGTTCATCCAGTAGAGGGCCGAGAAATCGATCTTCGGCGAAATCTCGATCCGGCTTTGGAGCGTCAAGCCCGACTCGTCGGCGGTGAAAAGCTCGCGGACGTCCCGCTTCGTGTAAACCGTCGACAGAAGGTTGAAGCGCAGGCCGAAAAGGTAGTTCGATTCGAGCGAGAACCGCAGGTCGCTCTTAATAGCGGTCCGCCGGAAAGCGAACAGCCCGGTCCGCCCCTCCCCGAAGAGAGAACGGAAGTCGAGCTCGCCGAATCCTCCGAGCTTCTCCTCGGAGTCGTACCGGAGGCCGTAGGCTACGGTGAGAAGAGGCATCTCCCGGACTTCGATCCGGACCTTTTCGAGGACCGGGCCGGCGGGCCCGGGCGGCGTATCGGATTCGCCTTCTCCCCTTTTTTCAGGATCCGTTTCCGCCCCGCCTTCCGGCTCGGTCTCGAGGCTGACGCTCCGGAAGATCCTCGTGTCGTAGATCCGTTTCTGGCCGAGCGCCAGTCCTTCCGAAGTCAGCGGCTGTTCCGGCCTGAGCCCGGAAGCCCGGCGGATGAAATCTTCCCCCGTCCGGGCGTCGCCCGAAACCTCGATCGACGAGATCTCATGCCGGCTTCCCTCTTTGATTTTATATGCGATGGCCACCCCGGCGCGCCCGCCGCTTTCCTTTTCCGCCGGCGTCGGAGAAACCGCGATCTCGACGTCCTGGTATCCTTTTCCCCTGTACAGGTTGAGGAGCGCGTTTCGATCCTCGGCCAGCTTCGTCGGATCATAAGGCCTTCCCTCGTCAAGCGTCAGCTCCCCCTTCAGCTCCTCCGCTGAAAAAAGGATGTTCCCTTCGAAGGCCACGCTCGAGACCGCGCTCTGCGGGCCTTCCTCGACGCCGAGCACGATGTCGAGCGCGCGCCGTTCCTTGTCCTCTTCGATCCGTCTCACTTCGATGACGGCCTTCGTGTAGCCGCGCTCTTCGTAAGCTCTCTTGACGGACCGGAGCGCCGCTCTCGGAGCGGTGACGATGTTCCAATAACTTCGGCTTTCGGCCGAAGGAAATTCGGCAGCCGCCTTCCTGATGACGGAATCCCCGACCGCCGCAGCGCCTTCCACCTTGACCTCCCGCACGCGGTACCGTCCGTTCTTCGCCACGTTTATCGCGTAAGTCGTCAACCCTCCGGATCGGATCGCTTCAGCCTCGACCTCGGCCCGGTAATAGCGTTTCCCCACGAGCTCGCGGAGGATGATCTCCCGGGCCGCCTCGAGGTTGGCCGCTTCGGGGAGATTGCCTGCCCAAGCCGTCCGGACCTTTTCCTTGAGCCCGGCCGGAATCCCGTCGCCGCGAAAGTCCAGGGCCGCCGGCTCTCCCGGCCTGAGATGAAAGACCACGGCCACTTCCTTCCCGCCTCCTTCATGGCTCGCGCGGCTCCCCAAAAGCGGCGTGGTGACCACGGCGTTCGCGTAACCGCTTTTCCGGTAAAGCCGGTTCAGGTTCTCTAGGGCCAGACCAAGGTCGGACACCCGAAACGGACGGCCCACGCGGAGCGGCTTCCACGCTCTCCCGAGCAATTTCAAGTCAAGCCGGGCCCCTCCCCCGCCTTCGACCTCGACCTCGACCCGGGATACGATCCCTTCCCCTCCCGCGGCCCGATTCGGCTCTCCCCAGGGCGAGAACGTGTGTCGGAAGCTCCCTCCATAGCTCCCGTCGTCCTTCTTGAAAGCCCGGACGGCGAGGTTGCGGCTGAAGCTGTAGTCCAGGAACCAGCTCTGCCGCTGGGTTTGGGTGAGGTTGAGGGAAAAGGTCATAGCCAGCCGGTCCGAGAGGTTCTTGACGAAGGTGAGGCGCGCCCCAGGGTCCTCTTCCGAGGCGATGCTCAGCGGGGCGAAGGTGATGTCATCGACGTTGAGAAATTTCTCCAGGCTTCTCGTCAGGGGCGTAAAGAGGGGCGAGGCGAAATACAGGACCATCTGGCCCTTGAGCGTGTCCAGGGTGATGCCGCGGACTTCGTCCATGCTTTTCCCGGTGAGCAGGAGGAGAGAGAGGTCCTGCGAGGAGCGCTGCGGAGTCGAGGTCAGGTCGAATTTCAGGTCCGAGGCCGGCCCCGACATGTGCAGTTGAATCTCCAAGTCCTCCAGCCGGTGACTCATCTGGGTGTAAGCCGTGATCTCGATCTCAGGGTCGGGCACGGGCTTGCCCATGAATTCGACCCTGAGCGTTTCCAGGGTGTAGCGGCGTTCGCCGAAAACGATTTCGCCCATGTCGACGTTCCGAACCCGGCCGGTGATCATCGGCGCGGCCAAAGTCCCGGAAACGCGGATGTCGGCCTCGAGACTGAAGTCCGCCATGTTGTTCCGGACGATGATGGGCTCGACCGTGGCCGCGGAGATGTTCAGCTTGAAGTTGCCTCCCGACGAAGACGTTTCTCCCGATGCGAAGATCGGAAGGGAGGTGAAGCCGAAGAGCTCAGCGCCCGGGAAGACATCCTCGCGGAACGAGCCTTGGAGAATCCTGAGGTCCCCCGCGAGGAGCCACGTCTTCCCGTCCCCCTCCAGCGCGGCCTTTCCCTCCGACAGCGTGACCAGGCCGGTCGGGTAGTTCAGGCGGAAGCCTTCGAGGTCGGCCTCAAGCGCGGCCCGGGCGAGGCCAAGTCCTTCCCCGAAGTCGGCGCGCCCCGAAAGCCCGAGAAAACCGCCGTTGGCCAGGCCCCGGCCGTCCGTGAAGAAAACCGAACGGTCGCGGAGCTCGATCCGGAGCGAGACGTCGCTCAGGGTCAGCGGGAAGTCCTTCACCCGAAAATACCCGGCCGAGAGGCCGCCCTCGCCCCGGATGACGGGCCGGAGCATCGGGCCGTCGACGTAAAGATCCAGCTTCAGGCGGCCGCCGACGGCTGCGTCGACGAGGCCCGCAGGCAGAAGTGACGCGTCGAGGTCGAGAGAGACCCGGGCCTCGACTTCGGGTTCGGCGCTCAGGTTCCGGACAAACCCCGCGGCCCGCAGGAACGAATCCCCGATGCCGATCGCGAACTCCTTAAGCTCGAAGACGCCTTCCCTGAGAGCAAAGCGGACCGACCCCTTGCTTTCCAGGCCGGGGGAGGTTCCGGAAAAGACGAAGCGGTCGATTTCTCCCTCGGCGGTCAGAGCCGCCGGGTTCGAGGGGTCGCCGGACATGCGGATCCAGGCATCGGCCGTTCCGGCGGCGTCCGGCGGCAGAGACAAACCGGCCAGGGCCGCCAGACTCCCGAGGTCTATTCCCGTGAAGGACAGGCTGGCGTTCGAGTTCGCGAGTTCCTCGAGG
>CAYSGA010000103.1:3026-6920 GCA_964430165.1 uncultured Eubacteriales bacterium | reverse complement strand
GGAAGCGAGGAGTCCGAGGGTCAGGATCAGGGCGATTTTTTTCACCGGAGACCTCTCTTTTTTGCGTTGAGGGAATCGCATGACCGAAATTCAGGCCGGTGTCGCGGGGACGTCAGAAATCGCGATCGCCGTTCGGATTTCGACGCTTTTTTTGAGCATGGCGAAGACGGGGCAGTATTTTTCCTCGGCCAGTTGCACGGCTTTTTCCGCGGCGGCCCGGTCGATTCCAGAACCGGAGACGTCGACGTCCAGGCGGATCGAGGTGAAAACGCGGGGGTGGTCCGCCTGCTTGACGCCGCTTGCCCGGATCGAAAACGCCCGGACATCCTGTCGCATTTTCTGAAGGAGGGACACGACGATCTGTCCGGCGCAGGAGGCCAGGCTGATCAGTAAAAGCTCCATGGGTTTCGTCCCTTGACTACCGCCCTGGGGAGGAGAGACGTCAATGGGAATGGCCCGGTCGAAATCCGACCGGCCTTCGAATTCCATTTTTCCCTTCCAGACGACGCGGGCGGTCAATTCTTCGGCCATGTCTTTTTCCTTCATTTCTTCCAGACCGGAAGCGACCGGCCCGGCGTCCATGGCGCCCCGGCGGCCTCCATGGCCTCACCCAGTTTGCGCAGGTCCCCGTCGATCAGGCCGCGGAGCTTTTCCAGAACGGCCCCGAAGCCGTCGGCCGCGATTTCGTAATCCTTTTTTGCGGTCGCGGTGACCGGCCCGGTCGACGCGAGTTGACGGGAAACGCGGTCCATCAGCGACGGCGTCCGTGCCTCGGACCGGCGCCCGACGGTGAAGTCGCCGACGAGTTCCCGGAGCGCTTCCCGGATCCCGGTTTCGACCGCCCGGGCAGTTTCCGCGAGTTTCGGGTCGGCCCGGGGCGTGTTGAGAAGCGATTTTCGGATGTAGGCCATGGTTTTCAGAGCGTCGTCGGCGGCGGCCGCGGTCCCCTCCATCGCCCGCTGGAGTTCGCCCGATTTTTCCTGGAAGGCAAGAAGAGCGGCTTTGTCTTTTTCGGGAAGCGAGGCGAGGGCGAGGGATTCGACGGCGAATGTTTGCGGCTCGGAGAGCGGGATCAACGCTCCGTCGATTTTTTTGGCCAGCGAGACGGTGAACGTTCCCGGAACGACAAGCGGCCCCACGGGTTCGTATTCCCAGGGTTCGCGGGACGCGCTTTCCAATTGGGTCGGCTCGACCGCGGGATAACGGAGGTCCCAGGCGACGCGGTGCAGTCCGGCTGCGGCCGGCCCGGTGAGGCGCCTGACGACGGACCCGTCTCCGGTCGCGACGGTCAGGACGATTTCGGGTTTCTCCTCGTTTTCTTCTTTCCGGAGCGCGTCCCAGCCCGGGAACGTCACGGCCTTTCCTTCTTTGAGAAGCTTCGATTCTTCATCGCGCCGGGCCTGGGCGGCCGGTTTCAGGCCGTCCTTGAGATAATAGGTAAACACCGCGCCGAACGGCGGGTTGGGGGCGGTGAAGAACGTTTCCCCGAGACACCCTTTTTCAGCCGAATCAATCGGCCGCAGGGGAATGTAGGCAAGGGCTTTCTTGACCGGGAAGATCTCCGCCGGCCGGGAAAGGACGGCTTCGTCGACCCTCCGCAGGGGCGAATAATCGTCCAGGACGAAAAATCCGCGGCCGAATGACGCGCCGACGAGATCGCTTTCCCGTTCCTGGATTTCGATGTCCCGGAACGAGATCGTCGGCAAGCCGCCGGTCATTTTCAGCCAATGCTTCCCGCCGTCCAGGGTGGCGAAGATGCCGAATTCAGTCCCGGCAAATAAAAGATCCTTCTTGACGAAATCCTGGGCGACGGCCCAAACGATCGTCCGGGCCGGGAGGTCGCCGGCGACTGAAACCCAGGTGCGGCCGCGGTCGTCGCTCCGGAGGAGATACGGGCTGTAATCCCCCGTTTTATGGGAATCGACGGCCGCGAAGACGACGTCCCTGTCCGTCCGGGAGGCTTTGATTTCGTTGACGAAGAAACTGTCCGGAACTCCGGGCAGGCGGTCGATTTTGCGCCAGGATTTCCCCCCGTCCTCGGTGACCTGGATCAGGCCGTCGTCCGTCCCGGCGTAGATCAGCCCTTCTTGAAGCGGCGATTCGCTGATCGTTGTGATCGTCGAGAACAGGGACATCGCCCCGTGGTCCCAGAGCGCGTCGGCGCTCCAGGTTTTGCCCATGATCGGCTGGGCGAGGCGGAAGATGTTTCGGGTCAGGTCCGGGCTGATTTGCGCCCAGGAATCGCCCCGGTCGTCGCTTCTCCAGACATGCTGGGAGGCGTAATAAATCCGGGTGTGGGAATGGGGGCTGACGAGGACCGGCGAATCCCAGTTGAAGCGGAGGGGCGGTTCGCCCTGGCCTGGCTTCGGGCTGATATAAATGGTCTCGTGGCTTTTCTTGTCGTAACGGAGAAGGTTGCCCTCCTGCCATTCGAGGTAGATCGTGTCCGGGTCGACCGGGTCGACGGCGCTGGCGTAGCCGTCGGCGCCGTAGGTGATGGTCCAGTCGAAATTGGCGATGCCATTGGCGTTGAGCGTTCGTGACGGCCCGAGTTGGCTGCCGTTGTCCTGCGTGCCGCCGTGGACGTTATAGAAGGGCAGGGCGTTGTCCAGGGCGAGCTTGTAAATCTGGGTCACGGGCAGGTTTTCGAAAAACCGCCACGTCCGGCCGCCGTCCCGGGTTTCATAGACCCCGCCGTCGCTGCCGTTGAGGATATAGTCGGGGTCGCCGGGGAGAAAGGCCATGGCGTGATTGTCGCCGTGCTTGTTTTTCTCGTCGACCCGGCGGAACGTTTTACCGCCGTCGTCCGTGACCTTGAGGCCGGGGTCCATCTGGTAGACGCGGTCGAAGATGGTAGGATCGGCGAAGATTTCCTGGTAGTAATGCGGGCCCGTTCCGCCGCTGATATAGGGGTTGCGTTTTTCGAAGCTTTCGCCCCGGTCGGCCGAGCGGTAGAAGCCCCGTTCCTCGGGCGAAGCCTCGACCGTGGCGTAGACGACGCGCGGGTCGAGGGGCGAAACCGCTAGGCCTATTTTCCCCATGTCGCCCTTGGGGAGGCCGACGGTGAGTTTGCGCCAGGTTTTCCCGGCGTCTTCGCTTTTATGGAGGCCCGATTCCGGGCCTCCGCCCATGAACGCGGCGACGGAGCGCCGGCGCTGGTAGGCCGCAGCGTAAATGATATCGGGATTGGCCGGGTCGAACTCGGCCGAGGCGATGCCCGTGTCCGCGGAGATCTTCAGCGCTTGCGCCCAGGTCTTGCCGCCGTCGGCGGTTTTGAAGAGACCGCGCTCCCCGCCGGGCGACCAAAGGGGGCCCTCGGCCGCGACGTAGACGACCGCCGGGTCACGCGGGTCGATCAGGATCCGGGCGATGTGTTCCGAATTCTTCAGGCCCACGTTCGCCCATGTCTTTCCTCCGTTCAGGCTTTTATAGACGCCGTCGCCGTAGCCGACGTGGCGGCCGCTGACGTTTTCACCCGTCCCGACCCAAACGATCTCCGGATTGACCGGATCGAGGGAGATACATCCGATGGAATAGGAGGACTGGCCGTCGAAAACGGGCGTCCAGGTCGTGCCGCCGTTTTCCGTTTTCCAGACGCCGCCCGAACCGGCGGCGACATACCAGGTTGATTTGCGTTTCGGGTGGATGACGATGTCGCTGATCCGCCCGGACATGATGGCTGGGCCGATGTTGCGGAAAACGAGGCCGGAGAGAACCTCGGACGTGACGAGGCTTTGCTTTTCCGGCGCGGTCTTTCGGGCCCCGGGCTTTGTTTTCTGGCCCCAGCCGGCGACGGATAAAACGAGTAGTGCGGAAACGATGAAGGCGGCGGTTTTTTTCATGATGTCCTCCTGACCGGAAAGAAGATGAAGGAATAATCTAGCATAAATCCGG
>CAYSGA010000103.1:0-2926 GCA_964430165.1 uncultured Eubacteriales bacterium | reverse complement strand
GGGGACACGTCCCTCGACTTCTGGTCCTTGACATCCCCCGAACGGGGATTTACGCTAATCTTCGGCGGCGAGCTGGTTTAAATCAAACCGAAAAACTAAAGGTGAAGAAAGGAGAACGCGATGAGCGGACGAGGCTTTTTCGTCGGGGATATCCCCCGCCGCAAATTCCTGGAGATGGGCGTCAAGGGCGGACTGGCGATCGCGGCTTCGCCGGTCCTGATCAAGGAACTTCTTGCCAAAGCCGGGCCGGGGGACCTCCCGGCGGCCGGACCGGTCTTCGACAAGGCCGTCCTGGACCGGGTCGTGGCCCGGGCGCTGGCCAAGGGAGGCGAGTTCGCCGACGTCTATGTCGAGCACCGCATTTCCCGGAACATCCTGATGGAGGAATCCAAATTCCGCAGCGCCGAGTTCGGAATCAGCCAGGGCGCCGGGGTCCGGGTCATCGCCGGCGACAAAACGGGATTCGCCTATACCGACGAAATCGGAGAGGAGGCCATGCTCCGGGCGGCCGAGGTCGCTTCGTTTATCGCCCGGGGCAGTGCCGCGGCCAAGCCGGTCCCGGTCCGGGAGGGCTCTCTTCCCGCCTATATTTCGGTCAAGCTTCCGCTGGCCGGAATCGCCGACGAGAAAAGACTCGACGTCTGTCGGCGGGCCAACCAGGCCGCCCTCGACCACGATCAACGGATCAAAATGGCCTCGGTCAGTTATTATGACGAGATCCGGGGCCGGACCATCGCCAATTCGGAGGGCCTGTATCTGAGCGATGAACTCCCGCTCCTGTTCTTCATCGTCCAGGTCCTGAGCGAGGGCAACAACACGCGCCATATGGGGCGCGAGCGGCTCAGCCGTCATTCCGGTTTCGAGATGTTCGCCGAGGTGACGCCCGAGCAGGTTGCCCGGACCGCGGCCCGCGAGGCCGTCGTCATGCTCGAGGCCAAGGACGCGCCGGCCGGGAAGATGGACGTGGTCATGCAGAACGGCTGGGGCGGCGTTCTCGTCCACGAGGCGGTCGGCCATCCCTTGGAAGCCGACAACATCGCCAGGAAGATCGGCGTTTTCACCGGCAAGCTCGGCCAGAAGGTCGCGAGTGACGTCTTTACGATGATCGACGACGGATCCCTCCCCAACTTCCGGGGGACGACCAACTGGGACGACGAGGGGACCCCCGGGAAGCGCAACGTCCTGATCGACAAGGGCGTGCTCGTCAAGTTCATGACCGACGTCCTGTCGGCCAAGCAGATCCAGATGGAGCGGACCGGAAACGGACGGCGCGAGAGCTTCCGTTATCTTCCCATTCCGCGCATGACGAATACCTTTATCGCCAACGGGAAAGACAAAGCGGACGACATCCTGGCCGCGACCAAAAGCGGGATCTACGTCCAGGCCTTGAGCGGCGGGAGCGTCGATCCGACGACCGGAGTCTTCAACTTCACCTGCCGGGAAGCTTACCTGATTGAGAACGGCCGGAAAACGACTCCGGTCAAGGGTGCGACGTTGATCGGCAACTGCCTCGAGATCATCCAGAACGTGGACGCCGTCGCCGACGACCTCGAGTTCGGCCCGGGGATCTGCGGCAAGGGCCAGGCGGCCGAGGTTACGGCCGGCCAACCGACCGTCCGCATCCGGGGCATCAATGTCGGCGGAACCAGGGCTCGGGGCTGAGTCCGGAAGGAAGGAAAAGACCATGGACATGAAAATACTTTCGGAAAGACTGGTCAAGGACTGTCTCAAGAAAGGCGCCGACGCGGCCGAGGTCTTTATCGAAACGGGACGGAACCTGAGCATCGAAGTCCGCAACGGTGAGGTTGAAACCATCCAGGAGGCCGCCTCCCAGGGGGTCGGCTTCCGGGTCTTTGTCAAGGGCCGGATGGCCCTGGCCAGCTCCAACGACTTCAAGGAGGGCTCGCTCGACGAGGCCATCGGCCGGGCGATCGAATTCGCCAAGATCACGACGGCCGACGAGTTCAATGTCCTTCCCGCCGACCCGGGCCAGGCGGCCGTCGAAGGCCTCTATGATCCGGCGATCGCCACGGTTCCCATGGATCAAAAGATCGACCTCCTCAAGACGCTCGAGAAGCTCTCCCTGAAAGACCCCCGGATTACCAAAAGCGCCGGGGCCGGCTACGGCGAGGGGGAGGGCGAGATCTTTCTCACCAATTCCCACGGCCTGGCTAAGAGCTATAGGTCGGCGGCCTGTTACATGGGAATCAATGTCGTTGCCGAGAAGGGCGAGCAGAAATCCTCGGGCGGCGAATATTGTTCGCGGCGTTTCTGGGCCGACCTCAAGCCGGCCGAGGAGATCGCCGCCGCGGCCGCCCGCAAGGCCTACGAACTTCTCGACCCCACGCTGATCAAAACCCAGAAGGCGGCTGTGATCTTTGACCCCGACGTCGCCTATGCCGTGCTGGGCGGCATTCTCCAAGCCGTTGACGGAGAGCGCGTCCTTCAGGGCGCAAGCTTCTTGGGGGCCAAGCTCGATCAGAAGATCGGGGCCGGTCTTCTGACCCTTGTCGATGACGGCACACGGGCCCGGGGCCTGTCGAGCGCGCCTTTCGACGGAGAGGGCGTTCCAACCCAGAGAAGGTTGATCGTCGAAAAAGGGATCTTGAAGGGCTTCCTGTACAACACGATCGTCGCCAAAAGGGCGGGCGTTAAAAGCACCGGAAATGCCTCGCGGGGCGGATTCTCGAGCATCCCGGGAATCGGGCCGCACTCCTTTTACATGGAGGCCGGCTCCCATAAGCCCGAGGACATCATCAAGGCCACCGCGACCGGCCTCTGGCTCAAGGACGTGACCGGCTACGGGATCAATCCCGTCAACGGGAACTTCAGCGGCGGCGCTTCGGGCCTGTGGATCGAAGGCGGCAAGGTCGCCTTCCCGGTCAAGGGCGTGACGATCGCCGGGACCGCGGACGAAATGTTGAAC
>CAYSGA010000102.1:0-6976 GCA_964430165.1 uncultured Eubacteriales bacterium | reverse complement strand
ACCGTCCGGATTGCGGCCGGCGCGGGCCTCCGGTACGTTTTGCCGCAGGTCGTCCGGTGGGGCTCAGCCGGCGTCGCCATCCATTTCCGGGTGACCGCCCCCCGGCGCGACGTCTGGATCGAGGCGCGCGGGACGTCGAGCGGAAAAACACATTTCCGGAGAAAATATTCCCGGCTCCTGCCTTCGGAACTTCAGAAAATCAAGTTGAAGAGAGCGATCGACGAGGACCTGGAAGTTTCGGCTCATGACTGACCGGCTGACCTGCCTCCTCTGCCCGATCGGTTGCGAACTCGAAGTCGATACCGACGGGGACCGGGTCGAGGTCCGGGGACATCAATGCGACAAGGGGCTCGATTTCGCGGCCGAGGAGATCCTCCGGCCCACCCGGAACCTGGCCACGTCCGTGCCGTTGAAAGGAACGGTCGACCGGATGGTTTCGGTCCGGCTGAGCGGCCGCGTGCCCCGGGGGATGATCTTTCCGATCCTGGCGGAAATCGCCGCCCTTCGTCCGTCCGGCCCGGTCCGCCGGGGGGACGTCCTCATCACGAACGTTCTTGAGACCGGTGTCGATGTCGTCGCCACCCGGACGGTCGCGTCTTTCGGATGATTCGGGGGCAGATTGGTCTACCCCGAATCAGTCGATCAGAAGGAAGGCGTACAGGTTCATGGCCTTGTCGTAGTCGGACAGGACCTCGATCGGATATCCCGCCCGAAGAACCGTAGAATAGACGTCCACGGCCATCGCCTCCGGCGTCGGGCGGGCCATTTTCGGATGTTTACACTTGTCCTGCGAACCGCCGCATTCCTTGCAGAGCAGGCAGCTGTCCATGGGCATCATAAAGGCCTTGACGTTTCCCGACAAAAAGACCTCCCGCTCGAGGGCA
The DNA here is from genome assembly GCA_964430165.1 of uncultured Eubacteriales bacterium. GTDB lineage: Bacteria > Acidobacteriota > Aminicenantia > Aminicenantales > UBA4085 > JAAZPG01. The sequence goes on along the minus strand of CAYSGA010000102.1, from coordinate 6,092 downwards.
ATCAGGCGGGCGTTGATCGTTTTCGTCAAGGCGTGGCGGTCCCCGGGCGCGGCCACTTTCTTTTCAAAACGGAAGATGACCCCGCGCCGGTACTCCTGAAAAAACAGGGCGCATTCCTCGACCGGAGGCATGTTCGGCGGGCAGGTCGCGTTCTTCCCGTAATCGGGGCAGCCGAAAAGGCACTTCATCCGGACCCAGCGGGCGACGACCGTGTCCTTCGGCGCAAACCACTTGAAATCCTCAAACCCGTGACGGCGGAAGAGGTCCTCAAGGGATGAACGGTCGGGCACGGGTCAGCTCCTTTGTCACCTGACTTCTTCACGGACCTTTCGTGAATATTCAGGGTCGGAAAACGGCGCCATTATAGCATATAATGAGGGACCCGAAAGGAGGCTTCAGACGATGCCGGATACGCTTTCCCGTCCCGCCGTCGTTCTCGTCCGTCCGGAGAACCAGGAAAATATAGGCCTGGTCGCCCGGGCGATGAAAAACACGGGCTTCTCTGAACTCCGCCTCGTCGGAGTCCGGCGGCTCGGCCCGAAAGCCTTCCGGACGGCGGTCCACGCCGAAGATATCCTGGCCGGAGCCCGGCTATTCCCGACGCTCGAGGAGGCGACAGCCGACCTTCATTTCGTCGCCGCGTCCACGGCGAAACGGCGGAAGATCGGCTCCCGGGTGGAATGGGACGAAGCCGCCGGCCGGATCGGTCGCTTGCCGGAGGGGACCCGGGCCGGCCTCCTCTTCGGCAACGAGCGGACCGGTCTGACGGGCGCGGAACTGCGCCGGGCCAACTTGATCTTCACGATCCCCCAGGCCGGCCGCCAGCCGTCCTACAACCTGGGAGCGGCCGTGCTCCTCACCCTCTACGCGTTGTTCACCGCAGCCCGGGGAGGCGGCCGGTTCGGGGCAGTTTCGGGCGAAGGCGATGGCCGAAATCCCGCCCGTGAACGGGACGCCCCTCTCCCGCGGCGGGAGCAGGATGAAACGATCGGCCGAATCATTGCCAAACTCTCCGCCCGGGGTTTCATCCATCGCACGAATCAAGACCACGTGTCCGCCTGGGTTCACGATTACTTCGGCCGGACGGCGATGACCTCCCGGGACCGGGGATTTCTCCTCGCTTTGTTTGATAAAAAAACGATCGACCCACCTTCCGACAAAAAGGAGTCCTGAAATGGCCGACAACGAAATGCGCGTCACGTTTCCCGGCGGCGCCCGGGTCGACGCCGCCTACCATGGATTCACAATCCAGACCGACCAGCCCGTCCGCGACGGCGGAGAAGGGTCTGCCCCGTCGCCCTTCGTCCTTTTTCTGGCTTCGCTCGCCACGTGCGCCGGATATTACGTGATTTTGTTTTGCCAGAGCCGCAACATTCCCACAACCGGGATCGAATTGACGATGAAGACTAAGCGGGACGCGAAGGGAAAAATGATCGCCCTCGTGTCCTTTGAGATCAGCCTGCCCCCGGATTATCCCGAGAAGTACGCGGCGGCCGTCGTCCGGGCGGCGGACCAGTGCACGGTGAAGGCCCACCTCCAGTACCCTCCGGATATCGAAACCAAGGCCGTCATCCGGAAGGCATGAAACCGATCGTCGTCCTGGGCCTCGACCTGGCCGGATCGCCGAGGCGGCCGACCGGGGCCTGCGTTCTCCGCGCTCTAGGGGCGGAAACGCGGCTTCTGTTCGATGACGCCGAAATCGAAGATTTTGCCGTCCGTTCCCGTCCCGGCCTCATCACGGTCGACGCCCCGTTGAACCTTCCGCCCGGCCGGACATCGTTCGAAGATAAAAACGGCGAACATTACCGCCCCTGCGACCGGGAGCTCCGGGCCCGAAGAATTCCGTTTTTTCCCATCACCCTCGGCCCGATGCGGGCCCTGACCCTGCGCGGGATCGCCCTCAAAGAAAAGCTTGCCAAACGCGGTTTCCGCGTCCTCGAAATGTATCCCGGCGGAGCGCAGGATGTCTGGGGAATCCCCCGGGCAAAGAGGGATCCGGCCGGGCTTTGCCGGGGCCTCGGCCGTCTCGGTATATGCGGCCTCGGCCGCGGGCTTTCCGACCACGAACTCGACGCCGCGACGGGAGCGCTCGTCGGACGGCTCTTTCTTCAGGGGAAAGCCGGAATCTACGGCGATTTCGAAACGGGCGCCATCTTGATGCCGAAAATGAAAACAATCGCGAAGGCGGGGGATTAATTAAGCCGGAGAAATCCCGGCCGCCGGTTCGGACCGGCCCGGCCGCGCTTTCGCCCCGATCCGCGGTCCGATCACCCGCAAGGCCTTGGGGAGCACTTTCATCTCGAAGGAGTCGCGCTTTTCGATCGCTTCGCCGTTGTACTGGGCGTGAAGGTCGCCGCCCCGGATGCTGATCCGGCGGACCTTGTAGTGTTTCAGAAGTTTCTGGTAGATGCCCAGATAGATCAAGGGGAAGTACCAGACGTAGGTCAAGGCCCGGATGTCGAACACCGTGACGTCGAGATACCCGTCGTCGATTTTCGCCTTGGGGGCGATCAGCCAGCTGTATCCGAAATGGTTGGTCTTATTGATGATGACGTCGAAGACCTTCAGATCCAGGTCCTTCCGTTCGAAGCGGACGCCGGCGTCGTCATGGCCGTCAAACAGCGAGATCTGCATCGGGTGCCGGGGATGGGTGAAGAGGATTCGGGCGGCGAGAAGGTGGCCGAACAGCCCGGGGACCTTCGATTGGGACGTCCGGTAAGTGACGAGGCCGGTGGCCCCGACGCTGACGAAGCTGGCGATTCGGCCGCCGATGTCGATGACGTCAACCGCCTTCGGCGCGCCCCAACGGATCACCCGGACGGCGTGTTTCAAGGTTTGGGAGAGCTGGAGCGAGCGGCTCAGGGCGTTTCCGCTGCCGAAGGGAATGATTCCGAGGACGACGTCGTCCTGGCGGCCGGCATTGAAAATTCCCTGCATCGCGTCGGCCACGGTCCCGTCGCCCCCGAGGGCAACGAGCACGTCGTTTTTCAGGCTCAGCCGGCGGGCGGTTTCGATCATCTCTGTTTTGGTTCCGGCCTTGTCGTAAACCCGGCCGCCGAAGACCCGATGAATGTATGTCCGCGCCTTGCCGTCTTTCCGCCACCGGTCCCTGGCCGACTTCGGGTTGACCAGGACGGCCACCCTTTTTTCGGCGAGAAAAGAAACCCTTTTCGAAGAAGGCATCGTCTCAATCCCGGATCGTATTACTAACACTCCGGCTGGGGATTGTCAAAAAATGGTATAATTCCTCTCTTTGAAGGATGACCACATGAAAACCATAAAGACAATCTTCGTGCTCTCCGTCTTCATCATCGGCCTTTCCCTTCCGTCCGCAGCCGCTCCGACCCAGGACGACCCGGCGCTCGAAGCGAAAGCGAGAGACATTCACACGCGGATTCTCAGCGTGGACACGCATTGCGACACGCCCGGGAACATGCTGAATCCCGGATGGGACATCGGGGCGCGCCACGAACCCGGGTCGGAAAACGGCGGGCAGATCGACCTTCCCAAGATGAAGGAGGGAGGCCTGGACGCTCTTTTCTTCGCCGCGTTCACGGGGCAGGGCCCCCTGACGCCGGACGGATATGCCTCGGCCCGGAGCAAGGTTGCGGCTCAAATCGATGCCGTCGAGGCCATGACGGTGAAATACGCCGGCCTGGTCGGTAAGGCGACCACGCCGGCGGCCGCCGCCCGTCTCAAGCAGGAAGGGAAGAGGGCCGCGTTCATCGGCCTGGAAAACGGCTACCCGATCGGCGAGGACCTGTCCCTCATCGAAGCGTTCGCCAAACGCGGCGTGCGTTACATCACCCTCTGTCACACGGCGGACAACCAGATCTGCGACAGCGGGACGGACCGGCGGAATCCGGAGGACAGGGGCCTCTCGGAATTCGGGAGGAAGGTCGCGGCCGAATGCAACCGCCGGGGAATCATGATCGACGTGTCCCATATCTCGGACCGGTCGTTCGCCGACGTTCTGAAGTTATCAAAAGCCCCGGTCATCGCCAGCCACTCGTGCTGCCGGGTGCTCTGCGACAATCCCCGCAACCTCACCGACGACATGATCAGGGCCCTGGCCGCAAACGGCGGTGTCCTCCAGGTTTGTTTTCTTCCGTCCTATCTCGTTTCCCCTCCCCCCGACCCGGAACGGGACGCGGCCTTCGCAGCCCTGGACGCCAAATACGGGTCGTGGTCCGACATGACGCCGGACCAGCGGACCGCGGCGATCGCCGAATACCGGGGACTTCAGCGCAAATTCCCGGAACCGCCGGCCCGGGTCAAGGACGTCGTCGATCATATCGATCACATCGTCAAACTCGTGGGAATCGATTACGCCGGAATCGGGACCGATTTCGACGGCGGCGGCGGGGTCGAGGATTGCCACGACGCGAGTCAAATGTTCCGGGTGACCATGGAACTCCTGCGCCGCGGCTATTCCGAAGCCCAGATTGCGAAAATCTGGGGCGGGAACACGTTTCGGGTCCTCCAAAAAGCGATCGACGTCGCCAGCGCCCCTTCTTTGTAAGTATTATTTACAAAAACGGCCGGATAGCGGCTTCTTTCCAGTCTTTTTAGCATGTTCTTCCTTGATTTTTTCAAGACGGCCGTTGGCATAAAAGTTGCTCCACCGTTTTGACTCTCTTTTGTGTCCAACAAGGGCTTGGACTATAATGACTTCCAAAGGCATGAAACTCCGACAAATCATCCGGATCGGCATCCCGGGGATTTTATTCGGCTTTTTCCTTTCCGTTTCTTCGTCGGGAACCGTCGTCAACCATCCCTCCGATTCTCCTCGAGAGACGTTGAGGATTCGCGGCTTCGAAACCTCCTTCCCGCCGAGGCTTGACCCGGCGGAAGGGGCGTTGGTCTTCGTCACCCAGCAGATCTTCGACGGGCTCGTCCGCCTCGACGACGACCTTAAAGTCGTTCCCGACCTGGCCGAATATTGGGACATTTCCGAAGGGGGAAGATGCTACACCTTCTATCTCCGCAAGGGAGTGCGTTTTCATAACGGCCGCGAACTTACGGCCGACGATGTTGAATTTTCCTTCCTCCGACTTTTACGCGGAGAGTTTGCCTCGCCGTACGGCCGTCTTTTCATCGACAAGGTCGTCGGGGCCGAGGATTTCGCCTCGGGAAAAGCGGACGACGTGGCCGGGTTCCGGATCCTGGACCCTTACATTTTCGAGGTGAAATGGCGGAACCCGTATGTTTCGGCGCTCAGTCTCCTGAGCATGAGTTTTTGCCGGATCCTCCCCCGGGAACCGGCGGAAAAACAGGGCCACGGCTTTTTTTCCCATCCGATCGGGACCGGCCCGTTCAAATTCGGAAGCTGGATCCGGAGCCCCAGCCTGGATGTCGTCGGCGTCCGTCTCGTCCGGAATTCCGCCTATCACGGCCGGGTTCCCCGCGTCGCGGCGGTCGAATACAGCCCGTATTTCACGTTCGACCATTTCAAGGGACGGGAAGTCGACGCGATGCCGTGTTCCGCCGCCCTGGCCCGCCTGGGCTGCCGGGTCGTCGAAGGGGGAGACCTGAACGTCTCATACCTGATGATGAGTTGCGCCAACGCGCCTTTCGACCGGGCGCGGGTGCGCCGGGCAATGGCCCTGGTCGTCGACAAGGAAAAGATCGTCCAAACCCAGCCCTCCGAGGCCGTCCATTTTCGGGCGAGTCATAATTTCATCCCGGCCAAGCTGCCGGGTTTTTTCCCCTCCTTCGTTCCGGAGGAACCCGACCCGGAGCAGGCTTCCCGGATCCTCGAGGAGGAAGGATATTTCCGAATCAAGGAATTTCCCGAGATCCTTCTCTTCATCCCGGACGGGGGGAAAATCGAGCGGATGCCGTTCGTCAGGGAACTGACCCGGCAATTCGAAGCCCTGGACATTCGCCTAAAAGCAAGGAGTTACCGGAACCTGGGCGAGCTGAAGGACGTCGAGCGCCCGTTTTTCGTTTTATGGGAGCGGGGGATGGATTTTCCGGACCCGGAAAATGTCATTCAACCGTTGTTCGGGAAATCCTCCGCCTTCCGGTGGCTGACCGCAAACGTCCCCGGCCCCGATTTCGACCGGCTCCTCGAAGCGGCCGACCTCGAA
>CAYSGA010000101.1:0-7008 GCA_964430165.1 uncultured Eubacteriales bacterium | reverse complement strand
CTTGTACAAAACCAGGCCGAGCCCGTCGTGGATGCACTGATTGAGAATGCCGCCGAGGCGCTTTTCCCGTTCCAGGACGAGAACCCGGGCACCAGCCCGCCGCGCTCCCAGGGCGGCGGCCAGCCCGGCCGGTCCGCCCCCGATCACAGCGACATCGACTTCCCGGATCACGGCTTGATCCTCCCGAAAACGAGGCGCGAAGAACCTCCCCGCTTGGTGATGTCTTCCGGTTTCAACCCTTCGGCCTGAAGAATTTCGATGATCCGCGGCGTGCAGAAACCGCCCTGGCACCGGCCCATGCCGCACCGCGTCCGCCTCTTGATCGCGTCCAGCGAATTCGCCCCGAACGGATTCCGGAGGGCGGCGAGAACTTCCGCCCGGGTGACGTGTTCGCAACGGCAGACCATCTCGCCCCAGTCGGGGTCGGCCGCGGTCCGGGCGGCCCGGGCCCCGTCGGCCAGGCGGGCGAACCGGGGACGGTCGGGCAGGCCCGGCTCGAAGTCGTCCTTGGGGCGCAGATCGTCTTTCGCCCCGATCATGTCCGCAACCATCGCGGCCAGGGCGGGTGCGGCGGTCAGGCCGGGGGATTCGATTCCCCCAATGTTGATCCACCGGGGATGACGTTCGCTTTCGGCGACCAGGAAATCGGCCGGCCCGCCCTTTGTCCCCGGGCCGTCGATCCTCGGCCGCAAGCCCGTGTAAGCATGAATGACCGGAAAGCGGCCGAGGGCCGGAACCATCCGGAAGGCCTCGGCTTTGAGCGTGTCCATGACCGGGCGGGTCGAGCGCGCGTCGTTTTTATCGTTCCCATATTCGCCGCTCGGGCCCAGGAGGACGGGGCCCTCCATCGTCGGGGTCAGGTGGATTCCGAGCAAGGATTCATCGAGGGGAGGGACGGGGTAGACAGGCATACGGAGGATGTCGCCCGCGGCCTTATCCAGAATCAGGTATTCGCCCTTGCAGGGATAAATCCGGAAATCCGCCGGGCCGGCCAGCCCGGCCACCTCGTCGGCCCACAGGCCGGCGCAATTGACCACCCAGCGGGCGGAAACCGGGCCGGACGAAGTGGAAAGGAGGAAACGGTCCGGCCGGGAATCGACCGCCGTCACCTTCCGCCCCAGCCGGACTTCGGCCCCGTTCCACCGGGCGCATTCGGCCAGGGCGATCGTGAATTCGTACGGGGAAATGATCCCGGTCCAGGGCGAATAAAGGGCCCATTTCCCCCGGACCTCCGGTTCGATTTTCCGGATCGCCTCCGGGCCCACGATCTCCAGGCCGGGAGTTCCGTTCCGCTCCCCCTGGGCCTTGAGCTCTTCGAGGCGTTTCCGGCCCCCGCCCTCGTCGCCTTCAGCGACGAGGACAAGTTTCCCGGTTTTTTGATGCGGAACATGAAGAGCCGAAACGAGGTCGTAGATTGATTTCAGCCCGGCGAGGTTCAGCCGGGCTTTGAGGCTCCCGGTCCGGACGTTGAAACCGGCATGAATGACGCCGCTGTTCCCCTTGCTCACACCTTCGCACAGGTCGGACTCTTTTTCCAGGAGGACGAGCCGGATCCGGTATCGGGACAACTCCCGAAGCACCGCGCAACCGACGACGCCGCCGCCGATGACGGCGACGTCGAAAAAGCCCGCCGTCTTTTTTTCACTCATAGAGACCCAAAATCATATCAAATCAGCGCGACCGACAACAGTTTCTATAAATCGGAGATTCCTGAATTTCGTGAAATCTGCGTTATTGCTTTTCTTGACGCGTCATTTGTTCTCGGGTAAAGTCGGACGCACGAATAGGCGACGCATGCGAAAAGACGCGGATTTCGAATTCGATTACCTTATCGTCGGCTCGGGGTTCGGCGGGAGCGTGGCGGCCATGCGCCTGGCCCAGAAGGGCTATACGGTCGGCGTCGTCGAGGCCGGCCGCCATTGGAGCGCCGACGCGTTCACCCGCCGCAATTGGAACCTCCGGAAGTTCCTCTGGATGCCCGCCCTCGGCCTGTACGGGACCTGGCGGCTCCGCCTTCTGAATAAGGTTTTCATCCTGGCCGGGGCCGGCGTCGGCGGGGGTAGCCTCAATTACGCCAACACCCTCTACGTTCCCCCCGACGTTTTTTTTGAGCGGGACAGCCTCCGGCGGCTGGGCGGGAAGGAGGAATTCGCCCCGTACTATGAACTCGCGGGCCGCATGCTGGGGGTTGTCCAAAATCCCGTGGAAACCGCCCAGGACGTTCTCCTTCGGGAAACGGCCGGGGAATTCGGCCGGGGGGAGACGTTCCGTTTCACACCGGTCGGCGTTTTTTTCGGAACGAAGGGAGAAGTGTCGGCCGATCCGTATTTCGAGGGCGAAGGTCCCGACCGCATCGGCTGCGAGCTTTGCGGGGAATGCATGACCGGCTGCCGGAAGGACGCTAAAAACAGCCTGGATAAAAATTACTTGTATTTTGCCCGCAAATTCGGCGCCAGGATCTTCGCCGAGAACAAGGTCGTCGACGTCCGGCCGCTTTCCCCGGACGGAAACGCGGGGTATCTCGTCCGAACGAAAAAAACGACCGGCCTCCTGAAGGGCCGGCGGGGGCTGACCTTCCGGGCCCGGGGCCTCGTCTTCGCCGCCGGGACGATGGGCACGAACGCGCTCCTCCTGAACATGAAGAAGAAGGGCCGCCTGCCGAACCTTTCGGATCACCTCGGCCGTTTTGTCCGCACCAACAGCGAGACCATGCTCGGCGTGCGGACTTTTGCGGCCGAATCCGATTTCAGTCAAGGCGTGGCGATCACGTCGAGCGTCCATCCCGACGAGGAAACCCACATCGAACCCGTCCGGTTCGGCGACGGTCATGACGCGATGTCCGTCCTCGTGGCCGCCCTGACCGACGGCCGTAAAAAGATTCCGCGGATTGTCCGGTGGGTCGGAAACGAACTCCGGCACCCGGTCCGCCACGCGAAATTGCGCCGGCCGTCGGGCTGGGCGAAAAAGACGATCATCCTGCTCGTCATGCAGACCACAGACAATTTTTTCCACCTGAAAATCCGGCGGCCCTGGTTTTTCCCGTTTGTGAAAACCCTGAAGGCGACGTCCGGGGGCGACCGCCGAAGCCCGACCTGGATCCCGGTCGGCAACGATTTCGCCCGGCGGCTGGCCGCCCGGGTCAAGGGAGTCGCGGGAAACGTCATCTCCGAGGTGACGATCAACGCGCCCATAACGGCCCACATCCTTGGCGGGTGTTCGTGCGGCCCAACGCCGGAGGAAGGCGTCATCGACGCGGAGAATCACGTGAAGGGATACCGAAACATGCTCGTCTGCGACGGCTCCCAGATCCCCGAAAACCTGGGCGTCAACCCGGCTCTTTCGATCACCGCATTTTCGGAACGGGCCATGTCCTTCATTCCGTCGAAAAAAGAGATCCGGCCTCTCGCAGCCGAAAAAAAGTGGGGAACCGATAGCCTCCTCGCGAGAACCTCGATTCATCCGCCGCCGTCTTCTCATCAGCCCTGATTTTTCAGGGAACGGCTATTATGAAAAAAAGAATTCTTCTCTCCGCCTCGATTTTTCACGCCCTGACCGACGCTTCCACGGTCGTCATTCCGACGATTTTTCCCACTCTGTACAACCAAGGCTTTTTAATCACCCGGTATACCCAGATCGGGTTTCTGTCCAACCTCGGCCTGATCACCACCGTGCTTTTTCAATTCTTCGTGGTCCGGTTATCGTACCGCCGGGATTACCGGATTTTCCTCCTGGCGAGCGGCCTGGGGATCTGCGCTTCCCTGGCCCTGACGCCGTTCGCCCGATCGTTCGCCGTTCTTCTCCTGTTTTTTGTCCTCCTCCGCCTGGCCGCGAGCGTTTACCACCCGTTGATCATCGCCTGGATTTCAAAGTCCGCGTCCCACTCCGGGAAGGAATTGGACCGGGCCATGGGAATTCAAAGCGGCTCTGGGAACGTCGGGGTCGTGCTGGCCTACCTGACCGTCGGCTTCCTGGCCCAGCGCTGGTCCTGGAAAACACCGCTCTTCGTCTGGGCGGGATTCGGTCTCATCCTCGTCGGCCTCGGTCTTTTCACCCTCCGGGGCGTCCTCTCGCGAAACGAAGAATCCAGGCCGCTCCAAGGGGCGCGGTCTTGGCTTCACTCCCTGGCCGGGGTCAAACGCTTTGTCCCCGGATTTTTCTTCGGGGGGATGGGCTGGAACGTCATTGTGTTCTTCGCCCCATCTCTTCTCAACCACCGCTTCGGAATCCCGATGGGCCGGACGGGGCTGTACCTCGCCCTCTGGATGGGCATCGGAACGATTACCGGCTACTCCTACGGACTCCTCAGCCGCTGGTTCGGGAGGAAAGCGATTTTTCTGACCACCCTGGCCGGGTCGACGATCTGTCTCGTCGTCATCGGCTGGTCGCCGTTCCGGGGATTGGCCGTCGCCGCCCTTCTTGTTTTCGGCGGTCTTCTGCTCATGACCTACCCCTCGCTCCACACGTTCGTCGGTTCGACCGTCCGCCCGGACGAACAGACCCGGGCCTTCAGCTGGGTGTCCAACATCCAGATGCTTTCCGGGGCCCTGGTCGCGCTCGTTTCGGGATTTCTTTCCGACGCGATCGGCATTCACGTGCCGTTTCTTTTCACCGGCGTCCTGACCCTGGGGATTTTTCTATTTTATCTCCCCCGCGGGCCGGAATATTTCGGCGGCCGGAACGAAGACATACACGCCCTCGAAGTGAACGGCGTCGTTTGACCCGAACGGACGGCCTCGGAAACAGGGCCCTCCTTTTCTTTGCTTCTCCGGAACATCTTTACTAAAATGAGGCCGGGAAGGAAAACGCATGAAAAGAAATTCCGCCGGGACCCGGATGTTCGCCCTGGTCTGGCTCGGCCTCGTTTTAGCGGTCGTATCGGTTCCGGCGGCGATCGACGTCGACGACGTTCCCAATCCCCTGGCGATCTCCCATCTATGGGTCGGGGATTCCGGCGGCGTGCTCGGGCCGGAATACGTCGCCTTGATCCATTCCATCGGTGAAACGCTCAAAGTGAAAACCGGCGCCGAATTCGCTGTCGTGACCGTCGACAACCTCGGCGGACTGACGATCGAGGACTTCGCCGCCCGGCTGTTCAAGAAGTTCGGGATCGGAGAGGCCGGCGAAGAAAACGGCCTCCTTCTTCTTTTTTCCCGCGACGACCGGAAGGTCCGGCTCGAAGTCGGGTATGGACTGGAAGGGACGATTCCCGACGGCTTCGCGAGCCGCATTCTCGACGAACAAGCCCTGCCCTTTTTCAAAGAAGGCCAATACGGGCGCGGGCTTTTCTCCACCGCCCGGACGGCCGCCGAAACGATCGGGGCCGCGGCCGGGGTGACGCTGGGATTGACCGATCCGGCCGTCTGGCCGGCCCAAACCATGCCTCCCCAACCCGTCGCCCGGGACACGGAGTCTCCGGCCGGGAAAACCGCGATAGAAGCGGATCCGCTCCCCTCCGCGCTTGTCTCCGGGGGAGCCGTCGTCGTCTTCGCCTTCCTTGGCTTTCTTTTCATCACCCGGAGGGTCGCCGGAAAACGGGGAAGAGCGGCCAAGGAGAAGGCCGCCCGGGGCGGCGGCGTCTACGCCCTGACCTGGCTGGGAAGCGCCGCCGGGTTCATCGCTCTCTCGGCGATCAACAAGTCCGTCCTCCCCTTTCTCGTTTCCCTGGGAATTGTCCCGACGGCGGCCTCGATCGGCCAAGGGCTGGCTCTGAAGTCCCTTCGCCGCAGGATCGCCGCCCATCAGGAGCCCTGCGGGAAGTGCGGACAACCCATGCAACTCCTGGACGAACGGGCCGACGACGCCTTCCTCTCGGCCGAGGAACTCGCCGAAGAAAAGGCTGGAGGGATGAACTACGAGATCTGGCAGTGCGGCTCCTGCGGAGTCTCGGAAAGTTTCTCCGTGAAACTCGGAAAAGCCGAGGCCTGCCCTTCCTGTAAACGACGGACGGTAGTCACGACGACGACCACCCTCGTAACCGCGACGCGGACCTCGGGGGGCAGGGTCAGAATCTCGGCCGACTGCCGGAACCCCGCCTGCGATTATCAAAAAATCACGGAACGCCGCACGCCCCGCATCCCTCCGCCGTCGTCCGGTTCTTCAGGGCCTTCCAGACGGAGCTCGTCCGGACGGAGTTCCTTCGGCGGCGGACGGTCGGGCGGCGGCGGCGCTTCCAAGGGCTGGTGAGGTCGTCGGCCCCGCGGAAAGGACGCCTTACGCCCCCTTCGCGTTCCGCATCACGCCGGCGATGAATTCCGTCTTGGCCCAGGTGTAGGCGACGCGGTCCTCGCGGTGCGCTTCGGCCAGGCGCATTTTCAGGACGCCATATTCCCGGGCGGCCTCGGGCTGGGCGATCAGGTAGTCGCGGAAGAGAAGCCGGTCCCAGAGTTCGGAATCGGCCTCGACCATGTGGATGTGGTGCGTCCGCCTTCCCCCCTCGCCGCGCTTGATGAACCAGGCGTAAAACGGCGGCCGGTCGTCGTCGAACGACGGGCGCCAGAAATAATCGTACCCCTGGCCCTCAAGAATCGGGACGATCCGGCGTTTCTTCTCGGACAGGTCGGAGACCTCGACCAGAATGTCCACGATGGGTTTGGCCGGGAGGCCCGGGACGGCGGTGCTGCCGAAATGTTCGACCCGGCCGACCAGGTCGGGCGGGAGACAAGCCCGGAGATGGGTTCGTTCCATCTCGAAGAGAATCGGCCAACGCGGGTTGTAAGGAACAACCTCGATTTCCTCGGCCGTCACCCGCCGGATTTTTTCTTCAAGGGTTTCCATGCGGCGGTCCCCCGCAACCGAAATTAAGTCCCCCCCCGCGGCATTTGGGAAGAAGCAACAAATGCGCCGCTTCGGGGACGTGCGCTGCTTTTTCACGAGGCATCGATTTCTCAGCGAGGGATACGCTTCAGTACAACCCGGTGCTGCCGAACCCGCCTTCGCCCCGGCTCGTGTCGTCGAGCGAATCGGATTCGCGGATTTCGACGGTGGAAACGGTCTGGATGAGCATCTGAG
>CAYSGA010000100.1:0-7022 GCA_964430165.1 uncultured Eubacteriales bacterium | reverse complement strand
CTGGACGGTTTCGCCGGGCTCGTCATCGCCGTCCTCAACGGGCACGGGATTTTCGTCCGGTACGCCAAGCTCCGCGAAATCTGGAAAAAAGGAGAGCGCCTTGAGCCTTTTCCAGATTGACGCGGGCCGGGAATGGCGCGGCGGCCAGCGCCAGGCGTTTCTGCTGACCCGGGAGCTGGTCGGGCGCGGATATCCGGCGACTCTCGTGGTTCAGCCCGGAAGTCCGCTTCAGAAAAAAGCGGAGGCGGCGAACCTCCGGACCCTCCCCGTGGAAATTAAAAACGACGCCCATCTCCGGGCCGGCTGGAAAATCAGCCGGGCCATGCGCCGGGAGTCCTGCGTCCTGGCCCACTTTCACGACGGCCACGCGGCCGGCGTCGGCGGCTGGGCCGCCCGCCGGGCGAACGTTCCCATCCGGGTCGTCACCCGGAGGGTGGAATTTCCCCTCAAGTCGAATCCGTTCTCCCGGAACAAATACGCCGATGCCGACGCGGTCATCGCCATCTCCCAGCGCGTCCGCGAAGTCCTCGAGAAGAGCGGCGTCCCCGCCGGCCGGATCGAAGTCATTCCCTCGGGGATCGACCTCGAACCCTTCGCCGAGAACACGGACAGAGATTTCCTCCGGCGCGAGTTCGGTTTCTCCCCGGACAGTTTTCTGGTTGGGATCGTCGCCCATCTCGTGGACGGCAAGGGTCACCGAACCCTGATCGAAGCGGCTAAATTCCTGAAATCTTATCTTCCTAAAATCAAGATCATCATCATCGGCAGCGGCGAGCTCGAGCTCGAGCTCGCCGAACAGGCCCGCGGGCTGGGGGTCGGCGACCTGGTCTTTTTCCTCGGCTTTCGGGACGACGTGCCGCGGCTTCTGGCCTCCCTCGACGCCTTCGTCCTGACGTCGGACGCGGAGGGACTGGGTTCGTCGATCATGGACGCGATGGCGGCCCGCCTGCCGGTCGTGGCTACGCGGATCGGCGGCATTCCGGAGGTCGTCGCGGACGGGGAAACGGGCCTCCTGATTCCGCCCCGCGATCCCGAGGCGTTGGCCCGGGCGATTTTCGGGCTCTATGCGGACCGGGCGCTCGCCGAGCGTCTCGGCAACCGGGGCTTCGAGGTCGTCCGCCGAAAGTTCTCGGCCGAAGCGATGGTTTCCAAAATCGTGGACCTCTATGAAAAGATCGCCGAACGCAAAAAAATCAAGCTCCGGGCCTGACGTCCGCATCCGGCCGCTGACCTCGCTGGAGGATTTCCAGGGTTGCGTATTCATCCAACGCCAAGCTTGGGGCCATCCCGACCTGGATTTGATTCCGGCTCATTTTTTTCAGATCGCCGTCCATACCGGAGCGATCATTTTGGGCGCGTTCGTCGACAGCCGGCTCGCGGGTTACGTGTATTCGTTCCCGGCGGATTTCGGCCGGACGCGGGGCCATCATTCCCACCACCTGGCCGTTCTTCCCGAGATCCAGGGCCTTGGGTTGGGGAAGGCCCTAAAGTGGGCCCAGCGCGACGAAGTCCTGAAACGGGGGCTCGAACTCATCACCTGGACCTTTGATCCCGTGCAGGCCCGGAACGCCAACCTCAACCTTCACGTCCTGGGTGCCGTCGGACGGACGTACCTCCGTAATTTTTACGGGGAAACGCCCACGCTCGGTCTCGAGGAAGGAGTCCCGAGCGACCGGTTTCTCGTGGAATGGTGGATCAAATCGCCGCGGGTGAGGGCACGGACAAAGAGATCGTTGCCGCCCGCGGATTCTCAAAAAATCCCGAAAGCGCTCGAGCGGAACAAGGGCGGCCCCGATTCGGCGATCGCGCCGGCCCGGCCGAACCTCCGGCTGGAAACGCCCCGCATCCTCGTCGAGGTCCCGAAAAAAATCAAGGACCTGCCCCGGGGAACAGGCCTGGTCGCGGCCTGGCAGACGGCCGCCTGCCGGGCGTTCGAGGCCTATTTCAAACGGGGCTACCGGCTGGACGATTTCATCTCCGGCGAGCGTTGTTACTATGTTTTGCGCCGGGCCGCCCGCCGCTGACGGCCGCCCGGCCGGGGAGGGAAAAAATGAAAGTCGACCGCATCGAACTCTTCCTGCTCCGCCTGCCCTACGTTCATTTTTTCGAGACAAGCTTCGGCCGGGCCCATGACCGGACGTTCATTCTGGTCCGGGTCGACGCGGACGGCCTTGCCGGCTGGGGCGAATGCACGGCCGAGGAACGCCCGCTGTACGGCAGCGAGACGACGGAAACGGCCTGGCACATCCTGAAGGATTTTCTCGTGCCTCTCGTGTTCGACAAGAACATCGCCGGTCCTGAGGAATTTTATCGGGCGGCTTCGATCTACCGGGGCAACCGGATGGCCAAGGCCGGGCTGGAACTCGCGTTCTGGGACCTCAAGGCGAAGGCGGCCGGGGTTCCGCTTTCGAAACTCTACGGCGGGACGCGGGCGGAAATCGAAGCGGGCGTCAGCGTCGGCATCGAGGATTCCCTTCCCGACCTGGTCGACCGGGTCGGCTTGTACCTCAGCCAGGGATATCGCCGGATCAAGATAAAAATCAAGCCCGGATGGGATATCGCCGCCTGCCGGGCGGTGCGGGACCGCCATCCGGATATCCTCCTCCAGGTCGACGCCAACGGCGCGTACGCGCTCAAGGATATGGATGTTTTCGTCGCCCTCGATGATTTCCGTCTTCTGCTCATCGAACAGCCGTTCGCCCCGTACGACCTCTGGAACCACGCCAAACTCCAAAAAATAGTGAAGACGCCGCTCTGCCTGGACGAGAGCATCCCTTCGCTCGAGGCCGTCCGGGCGGCGGTCGAAATGGGCAGCTGCCGCATCGTCAACATCAAGGTCGGCCGGGTCGGCGGGATCGTCGAATCCACGGCGATCCACGACTTCTGCCGGTCGGCCGGCGTGCCCGTCTGGTGCGGCGGGATGCTCGAATCCGGGATAGGCCGGGCCCATAACCTCCACCTCGCCTCGCTCCCTAATTTCTCCCTGCCCCACGATCTCTCGGCCAGCCGGCGCTACTACAAGGAAGACATCATCGAACCGTTCATCGAATTGAGCGGACCGGGGACGATCCGGGTTCCCGAGGGTCCGGGGATCGGCGTCAAGCCGGTCGCCGCGCGGATCGCCAAGGCGACCGTCCGCCGTTTGGAATTCCGGCCCGGTTCACCGGCTTGATTTTCAGTAGCACGAACACTATAATTCGTGCTACGGAAGGAATCCATGACGCCGGAATTGATCGCCCTCGTTTCCACCGCCGCCACCCTCGGCCTTCTCCACACCGTGGCCGGTCCCGATCACTACCTCCCCTTCATCGTCATGTCCAAGGCCCGGAAATGGTCCACGGGCAGGACGCTGGCCGTCACCGCCCTCTGCGGCCTGGGCCATGTCGGCAGTTCCATTCTCATCGGTGCGATCGGCATCGCCTTCGGTTTGGGCGTGGCCAAACTGGAGATTTTCGAAGGCGTCCGCGGCGACGTGGCGGCTTGGCTGTTCATCCTGTTCGGCCTGGGATATTTCCTCTGGGGATTGACCCGGGGATTGAAAAACCGGGGCCACCATCACCTCCACGTTCACGCGGACGGAAGCGTCCACGCCGACCATCCGTCCGTTTCCCGACCGGCCGAGGTTCGGGCCGAACATATTCACCCCGACCCGAAACCCGTGAACCTGACCCCGTGGATTCTCTTCACGATTTTTGTTTTCGGCCCCTGCGAGCCCCTGATTCCGTTGCTGATGTTCCCCGCCGCCCGGCAGAGCGCCGCCGGCGTCGTCCTTGTCGCCGCCGTCTTCAGCCTGACGACGATCGCGACCATGGAAGCGATGGTCCTCCTTCCGGCCGCGGGTTTGAAATGGTTTCCGATGAAATTCCTCGAGCGCTACATGCATGCCGTCGCCGGCTTCACGATCCTTGCCTGCGGCTTGGGCATGGTCTTTCTGGGCTTGTAAGGCACTTGATGTTCGATTTTTCCAGGCCGGCCGCTCCGCCGGGTTTTGACTTCGGAAATTTGATTGTTTAGACTGGCCGGGAAACGCGATCGCAGATGATGATATCGACACATTTCGGACGAATCTCCCGCCGGATTACCGGCGTCCTTATGGCCGCGGCGATCGCCGCCTTGGCCGCGGCTTCCCCCCCGCAAACGGAGGTCGTTTTGACCGGTCGCTTGGAACAGGGCCGGATCCTGGAGGTCCTTCCCGACTGGGCGCGCGCGGCCCGGGCTTATGAACCCAATTACCGGGCGATCGACGGCATCCACGACTTCGCGAGATCCGCCCGAATCAGGGTTTTTCTGGGGACATGGGATGGGAACGGAAAATCGCTGATCGCGGCCTTCATCAAGACGCTCGAAATGGCGTTTAATCCGGCCATTGAAGTCGAATGGATCGGCGTGTCCAGGAATTTGAAAGAGCCGGCGGAAACGCTCCGCGCCCACGGCGTGGATAAGGTTCCGACGTTTATTGTCTGGGTGGACGACGAGGAAAGAGGCCGGATCGTGGAATCGCCCGAAAATGCGCTGGAGGAAGACCTGGCCTCGATTCTCCTCGGCGTCCCCTTTTCCGCCGCCGACCTGGATCTTTTTCGCTCGAAGCCCCACTCCCACCTGCCGATCGATTGCGCCCCCTGCCATGTCCCGGGGAGGATTGGAACGGACCGGCGGTCAATCCCATCCCCTTCCGCGCGGGAGTGAAAAATGCCGCGATGGCCGGCGGAAGTAAACGACGATTGACGAACATCCGTCGATTCTTTATCCTGAATCCTTTTCCGGAAAGGACGGTTGCCCTATGACGATCGGGGATAAAACGTGGGGTCGATTTATTTGTTCGGTTTTATGGCGGCGAAGCTGTTTTGCCTTTATCGCGATTTTCGCGGCCTTCCGGATAATCGGATGGTGCGTTCCGCCCGCCGCCGCGGTCCGTTCGGGCTCCGTTCTTTCCATCGATGCCCGCCCTGAACTTCGTCTTCACGGCCGGGTTCTTCGGGCCGGTGACCGGGCTCCGATCGCTTCGGCCAGGGTCGACGTCCCGGGAATCGAGAGCGATGTCCGAACCGATGCCGACGGCCGTTTCGAACTCTCGATTCCCGATTCGTTCTTCGCGGAGAATTCCGAAATAAAGCTGACCGTCTCGGCGGACGGTTTCGAACAATCGTCGCTTTTCGTCCGGGCCGGCGATTCCGACGTGACGGTCGTTCTTTCGCCTTCGGTTTACGTCCTCCCCGGAACGAGCGATGTCGTCGTCGAGGCGGCGGGCCTGGATCGACCGGCGTTCGAACTTCCTTACGCCGGACGCTCCATCTCCCGGGACGAAGTCCTGGCGGAGGAATCCAACGGCGTCTCCAAGGCGGTTTCTCTCGTTCCCGGCTTATCATCCGTCGGAGGAGGATTCCATTCCGCCCCGGCGATCCGCGGGCTGGCCCGTAACCGGGTCGTCCTCCTGGTCGACGGTGTCCGAACGGCGGCCATCCGGACGATCGGCGGCCATCTCGGGTTCATTCATCCGTTCGCTGTCGGGGCGGTTGAAGTCGTGAAGGGCCCGTTTTCGACGCTTTACGGCCACGATGCCATGGCCGGCGTCATCCAGGTGGACACCTTGCGCCCGGAAATCCGGGACAACGGGTTCACGCTCAACGGCGGTGGGTTTGCCCGGTACGAATCGGCGGCCAAGAGCCCCAACGGCGCCTTTTATCTCGCCGGCGGAGTTCCGAAAGCGACGTTCCTGGTCTCTTACGGCCGGGTGGCCGAAGAGGATTACCGGACCGGCGGCGGCGGCGTCCTTCCCCAATCGGGATTCACCCTGACTTCGTTTTTGGCGAAAACCGAGATTCGTCCAGCGGATCACCACCGGTTTGAAATGTTCTATCTCCGGACGGCCGGCCGGAACATCGGCAAGACCAGCGGCGACCCCTCGCTGATCAATACCCATCCCTCGGAGAAAAACGATGTCGTTTCCCTTCTCTATGAGTGGACGATCAACGGCGCCTTGTTCCGTACCGTCGAGGCGCGGGCGTCCCGCGGTTTATTCACCCTGGCCTCTGATTTCCGGACGCTGACCGGAACGCGGACGGTGCAGAGCCTCCGCGATCTCGGCGAAGACGGCTACGGATTGAACTTGAAGGCGACAATGACTCCGGGCGCGAGGCTGGTCCTCTTTGCCGGGCTGGACGCGTATTTTCAGGAAAACCAGCGGATCAACGGTGTCAAGCATATTTATATATCCGGACAGGACACGCCGATATCCTCCACTCCGTTGAATGAAGTTCCCGACGCCGCCACCCGCGACTTCGGCTTTTTCGTTCAAGGGACGGCGGTCCTCGCGGAGAAATGGGACCTGGTCTTCGGCGCGAGGGGGGACACCGTCGGCGAGCGGGTCGAGGAGGAGACAGGAGCGCGGAACCGGACATTCAAGACCGAATGGAACGGAAACCTGGGGATGGTTCACAAGTTTTCCCCGGCCGTCCGTTTGAGCTTGAATGTCGGGACGGCCTTCCGCCTTCCGACGCCCAAAGACCGGTATTTTGCCGGCCAGACCCCCGCCGGAATCAACATCGGCAATCCCGACCTCAAGCCGGAACACAGTCTCAATACCGACCTCGTCTTGAAATTCCGCTCCCGGACGGACGGCCGCCTCCGTTTCGAGGGATCGCTGGCCGCCTTCGTCAACCGGTTTCGCGACCTGATCGTCATCAAATGGGATAAACCGACCGGTGTCCGGACGGGCGTTTTTCAAAACGCAGGCCGGGCCGAAATTTTCGGGCTCGAGGCGGACGCGACCGTGGCAACTGGGGGCGGCTGGATCGTTTATGCGGCCGCGGCCGCCGCAGGTGCGGACGTTCACGGCAACGACGAGATCCTGAACGATCTTCCGCCGTTGGGCGGGGTTCTTCAAATCCGTCGGTTGTTCGGCCACGGCGCCGGCTGGGCTTGCCTTGAATTCCGCGGCGCGGCCGCCGAACATCGGACGTCGGCGGGGGACCTTCCCGCGCCGGCTTTTCTCCTCGCCGACCTTTCGGGGGGGTGGAGAATCG
>CAYSGA010000099.1:0-7201 GCA_964430165.1 uncultured Eubacteriales bacterium | reverse complement strand
ACGAAGGCCGCGGGATCGGCCTGGCCGCCAAAATCCAGGCCTACGCCATCCAGGATCAAGGCGCCGACACGGTCGAGGCCAACACGCGCCTCGGATTCAAGCCCGACCAGCGGGATTACGGCATCGGCGCCCAAATCCTGGTCGCCCTAGGGATCAAGAGGATCCGGTTGATCACCAACAATCCCCGCAAGTTCATCGGGCTCGGCGGATACGGCTTGGAAATCAGCGATCGCGTTCCCCTGGAAATCGCCCCGAACGCAGTCAACGCCGATTACCTGAAAACCAAAAAGGAAAAAATGGGGCACATCCTCGAGATGGTATGATCGTGGCCAAATATCTCCGTCGGACCGAACCCCATTCACCGGACGGGGTTGAACAGGCCCTCCGCGACATCGAGAGCATTCTCCCGGCCGAGGATCAAACGGGTGACGCCCAGGCCGTCACCAACGCCATTCTGAAGAAACTCGACATTTTCCGGGACAGGCCGAAGAAAATGAAAACGATGCGGGCCCTGGCCCATCTCGACGCCCCTTGGGTTCCCTCCGTCTTTCTCGAGCTTCTCGGCGACGGGATCGAGGAAGTCCGCGACCTGGCCGTCCGTGAACTTTCCCGGCGCGATGATTGGCCCCCGGCGGCTTTGTACGAACGGCTCGACCGCCCTCCCTGGTACGCGAAAAGCGCTTGTCTCCGCGTTCTCGCTGAAAGAAAAGACAGGGAATCGGTCCCGCACATCAAGCGCCTGATCGACGACCCCAACATCGACGTCAGACGCGCGGCCGCGCTTGCCCTGGGAGCGATCGGCGGACCGGAGTCGCGGCCCCTGCTTGTCCGCCTGACCCGGGACAAAAGCTATTATGTCCGAACCGCGGCCGAGGAAATGCTCGACCGGCTCTGCGATTTCAAGTTCAGTTGAAGGGCGTTCCGGCCGGAGCGGGGCCTTTTCCGGACTCCAAAACGAACGTGACGGGACCGTCGTTGACGAGGCGGATCTGCATTTCGGCCCGGAACACGCCGGTCGAAACCTCCAATCCCGCCGAACGCAACTCCGCGACCAACCGGTCGAACAGAGCCGCCGCCCGCGACGGCTCCTCGGCGTTGTCGAAACTCGGGCGCCGCCCCTTGCGGACGGAGGCGGCCAGGGTGAACTGGGAAACGGCCAGGACCGCGCCGCCCGCTTCGCCCGCGGAGAGGTTCATTTTTCCGTTCGCGTCGGGGAAGACGCGGAGTTCGGCGGTTTTACGGGCGAGGCCATCGACGTCGGCTTCCGCGTCGTTTTTTTCGACGCCGACAAGAAGACAAAGGCCGCGGCCGATTCGGCAGACGATTTCCCCGCCGACCTCGACCGACGCTTCCTTGACACGCTGCAAGACGATTTTCAAGGCTTTTTCCTCGGTCTGAATTTGACTTTGAAAGGCCTTTATTTTAATATACTTCGGCTTTCAAGGAGAAGACCATGGCCAAGCATCCCTCGGCTGAACGGCAGCACCGCACGAGCCTCCGGAAAAATGCCGTCAACAAAAAGAACAAATCCGCCCTGCGGACCCAGGTCAAGAAACTCCGCGGGCTGATCGAAGCCGGGGACAAGGACGCGGCCCAAAAAACCCTTTCTTCCGTCATCAAAGCCGTCGATCAAACCGTGAAAAAAGGGACGATCCATAAGAACACGGGTTCCCGGTACAAATCCCGCCTGAGCCGGCAGGTCTCGGAAATCAGCGCCGCCCCGGCGAAGTGACCCGGCGGCCCGCCGCCTTCCTTCCATAACTCACCACAAACGCCTGGATCATTTCCTTGGGCGCGACTTTCGTCGATTTGACCCGCCGGTCCATCTCCTCGAGTTCCGTCATCCAGAGGAGAAGGTCGGCGTCCTTGATCCGGCCGAGCATGGCGAGATATTCCCCGAGCATCTTCTGGTAAAAACCACCGAATTTTTCGGTGATGTTCGGCTTGGCTTCCCGGAAAATCTCCTTGGTGTCCCGCCCTTCCCGAAGCCCGGCCTTGGCCAGGAGGGCGTTGCGAAAAAACCCGGAAAGAACGGCCAGGATATATTCGGGCGCCTCACCGTTTTCGAACATGCTTTCGAGGATGACCAGGACTTTTTCGATCTCGCCGGCTTCCAGGGCCGCGGTCAATTCCCAATTATTGTAGCTCTTGGCCGAGCATAACGCCGTAACGTCGTCGGCTTCGACCGTTTTCTTGGGGCCGACGTAAATCGCGAGTTTTTCGACCTCGGAATCGATCCGGGCGATTTCACTCCCGGCGATGTCCAGGATCCGTTCAACGGCTTCGGGGGTCGCCTGTTTTCCGAGAGCTTTGAAACGTTCCGCCACCAGGGGCTTGAGTTCTTTGTCCTTCCGCGGCACGACTTCCTCAATCCGGGCGACGGATTCGGGGAGCCCCGAAATCGCCTTGCCCAGGGGCCTGGTCTTTCGAATTCTCCCTTCAAACAACACGACGATCGTCGTTCGCGGGGCGGGGGAGGCGAAATAATCCCGGAAGGCGGCCGCTTCTCCCGCGGAGAGATCCTCCTGCCCGGCGCCTTTGCCTTCGACAATCAGAATCCGCCAGGGGGAAAAGAAAAACGGCATGTTTTTGGCCGCATCGATGATATCGCGCCAGCGGCGGTCGGCCAGATTGAACGTCTCGACCTCGACCGCCTCGTCCTGGGGGCCGGTCAATAATCGGCGGAGCTCCTCGACGAAACACCGGGCTTCGTAAGTGCTTTCGCCGCAAAAAAAATAGGCCGGGCGCACGTCTACGGCCCGGGCCGGGACCTGAATCGCGGACCCGGCCATCGCTCAGAATCCTTCGACAATGAAAACCACCAGATTTTTTGCGAACCGTTCGGCGATTTCGTTCAAGGCCTCGGTTTCCTGGGACTCGAAATTCATTCCCTCAGGGACCTCATACTCGCCCTGGTAAACATAAGCGGGATTGGAAAACAGGACCGTGTTCTTCTTGACGTCCCGCAGAATCACCGAAGCCCGGATCGTGATGGAATACCGGTCGGCTGACCCCTGGGCGCCCGTATAGGCGATGGGGGCGACGTCGAATCCCTGGATTTCGCCCTCCAGGACCCCGTCGGCGGCCTCGGCGCTCTGAACGATCGCGACCCTCCCCCGGGAGATAAATTCCCCGATGACGGCCTCCGTCAGTTTTAGGTCGACTTCAAAACGCGTCGTCAGGTTTTTAAAGAGAGGGATGTAAACCGACGTGATGTTCCGGTCGGCGAGAAAGCGTCCCGAGCCCCGGACCATATATCCGCAGGCGGAGCTGAGAGCAGTCCCGACGACGAGAAGGGAAGCAAGGACGATCTTAATTCTCACCTGTCTATTATAGCCGATTTTCCAAACTCCCGTCACGTTTCCTCATATCCCCCGGATCACCGACACGTCGATCACCCTGTTTAAGAATTTCGAAGAGGACGAGGGAATTTGCGCTTTTTCAGACGACGATATTGACGATCTTCCCCTTGATGACGATAACTTTTCGGACGGTTTGTCCTTCGAGGAGCCGGCGGATCCGGGGCAGGGCCAGGGCGGCCGTTTTGATTTCGTCCTCGGCAGCGTCATGGCCGGTCTCGAATTTTTCCCGGACTTTCCCGTTGATCTCGACGACGATCGTCGCCTTCTCCTCCAGGGCCAGGGCGGGGTCGAACGCCGGCCAGGAAGCCCGTAAAATCAGAGTCTCATGTCCCGTTCCCCGCCACATTTCTTCGCAGACATGGGGGGTGAAGGGAGCCAGGGCCAGGATGAGCGTTTCCAGCGCCTCCCCCAGAAGCGCCCGCCCCTCGTCCGAATTCCGGAGAGTGTCCTTTTCCTTCCGGATGACGTTCGCGAATTCCATGATGGCCGAAACGGCGGTGTTGAGATGGAAACGGGTTTCGACATCCTCCCCCACCTTGCGGACGGTTTGGTGGATTTTTTTCCTGAGGCGGAAAGCCGCGGCCGCGTCGGACGGTCCGGTTACGGCGGGAGCCCCTTCGGCCCGAAAGGCCGAAATCTCCCGGTACAACTGCCAGACCCGGCCGAGAAAACGGTAACAACCCTCGATGCCTTCCTCGTTCCAGGCGAATTCCTTTTCGGGGGGGGCGGCAAACAGGATGAACAGCCGGAGGGCGTCGGCCCCGTAATGACGAAGCATTTCGTCGGGGTCGACGACGTTGCCCTTGGATTTCGACATGGCCGAACCATCCTTCGTCACCATGCCCTGGGCCAGGTAGTGCGGGAACGGTTCGTCCAGCGCGGTCAGCCCGAGGTCGCGCAAAAGCTTCGTGAAAAACCGGGAATAGATCAAGTGGAGGATGGCGTGTTCCACGCCGCCGATGTAGAGGTCGACGGGCAGCCAATAATCCGCGGCGGCCCGGGCAAAGGGCAGGCGATCGTCGGCCGGGGAGGCATACCGGAAAAAATACCAGGATGAATCGACGAAGGTGTCCATCGTGTCGGTTTCGCGCCGGGCCGGCCGGCCGCATTTCGGGCAGGCGACGTTGACGAACGAAGGGATTTTTTCCAGCGGCGAACCCGCCTCGCCGGTGAATTCCGCCTCATGAGGAATGCGGACCGGAAGGTCCTCGTAGGGGACCGGGACGATCCCGCACGCCTCGCAATGGATCATCGGAATGGGCGTGCCCCAATAGCGTTGGCGGGAAATACCCCAGTCGCGGAGCCGGAAAGTGACGGCCTTCCCACCACAGCCCTTTTCCCCGGCCCAGGCGGCCATTTTCTCGATCGCCTCGGCCGACGGCAGGCCGTCGTACGGGCCGCTGTTGACGCAAACGCCGAAATCCTCGAAGAGGTCGGCCGCGGACTCCCTGGGGGAGGGCCTGCCTCCTTCGGGAACAACGACCTCGCGGATCGGCAGGCCATATTTTTTCGCGAAATCGAAATCGCGGCCGTCATGGGCGGGAACGGCCATGATCGCCCCGGTCCCGTATTCCATCAGGACGTAATTGGCCAGCCAGAGCGGAACGGGCTTGCCCGTGAACGGGTTGACGGCGGTCACGCCCGTGTCCACGCCCTCCTTTTCCGTCTCAGCGATTTCGCGCGTGATGCGGGACTCGGCGATCGTTTTCGAAACCCAGCCGCGCAAACCGGCTTCCCGCGGGCCCCGGACCAGACCGCCGACCAGCGGATGCTCGGCCGAAAGGACCAGGAAGGTCGCGCCGAAGATCGTGTCGAGCCGGGTCGTGAAAACGCGGATGGACATCCCAAGGGCGGGAACGGGAAAGTCGACGGTGGCCCCCTCGCTCCGCCCGATCCAGTTTTTCTGCATGGCCAGGACGTGCTCGGGCCACTTGCCCAGCTGAGCGTGACCGGAAAGGAGTTCGTCGGCGTAGTCGGTGATCTTAAGGAACCACTGTTCCATTTTTTTGTGATCGACGGCCGAGGAACAACGCCAGCAGGATCCGCCGGCCGCCTGTTCGTTGGCCAGGACGGTCCGGCAGGACGGACACCAGTTGACCCGGCTTTCGCGGCGGTAAGCCAGGCCGCGCTCGAACATTTTGAGGAAGATCCACTGGTTCCACTTGTAGTATTCGGGCAGGCAGGTGTTGACTTCCCGCGTCCAGTCGTAGGCGAACCCCATCCGGCGGAGCTGCATTTTCATGTGGGCGATGTTGTCCAGCGTCCACCTCCGGGGATGGATACCGGACTTGATGGCCGCGTTTTCGGCCGGTAGGCCCAGAGCGTCCCACCCGATGGGATGGAGGACATTGTATCCCCGCATCATCTTGAACCGGGCGATGACATCGCCGATGGAATAATTGCGGACATGTCCCATGTGGATCCGGCCCGACGGATAGGGATACATCTCGAGAGCGTAAAATTTCGGGCGGGCGGAGTCTTCCGCGGCGGTGAAGGCGCCCGAGACGTCCCACTGCGTCTGCCAACGGGCCTCGATGGCCTGAAAATCATAGCCGCGGGCGGCGTCGTCCTGGCTCATGGTCGGTTCGTCCTTATATCGGTTGTCGGCTGACGAGACAGTCGCGGGGTCGAAAAATCCGCGTCCAGTGTAGGAGCGGCGGCCGCAAAAGTCAACGTATCGAATCGCGCCATCTAAAATCTTACTGAAAGGGCATATGTCTTGCCATTCAAAAATCTTATGATCGCTGGACGTCGTCACTAAAGAAAAATTTTTAAATGGCTTGAAAAGCGATTCTCTCCGCGGATGATATCTGTTGACAATTTCCCCCTTCTCGGACAGAATCGGGGGCACGGAGAGGTCGTCGGAAATATTCTGAAAGGAGGAAATCATGAAAAGGACGGTTCTTCGGAGCAAGACGGGAAAGAAGCTCTACGCGGTGCGGGACGCCAAAGGGCGTTTTGTCGACATCCAGTCGTACAAGAAAGCCCACGGGATGGATATCAAGCGCAAAGCCAAAAAAGAGAAGTAAACATGGCCTTCCTCGACGAATTTATGCAGACGTTCGGCGGGGAGGCGAGCAAGGATCTGGCCGCGAACCTAGGCATAAAAAAGGCCGCGGCCGCCCAGATCGTCCCGGCGGTCGTTCCCATGATCCTGGGAGGTCTGAAACGGCAGATGGAAACCCAGGGAGGCGCCGCCCGGGTTGATCGCATCCTGAACAAGTACGGCAGCGACTCCGTTCTGGACAACATCGCCGGGGCGATCACAAACCGCTCCGCCCAGGCCGGCGTCGGCGGCCGTCGTTGACCGGCGGGGGGATTCTCCCCGACGGTTCGACCGCCGTATTAGTACGTCGGCTCCTTGAATTTCGACCGGATTTCGGCTAAAATCACCTCTTCGAATTCGGGGTTTGCTTCCTTCCGCATCTCCTTCCCTCTCCGAAGTCTTGCGAAATCCCCAGCGAACCTGTATTTCAGCGAAGGGTAACGGCCATGGCCACGACAATTGAACGGATGCGCAACATCGGCATCAGCGCCCACATTGACAGCGGCAAGACCACGCTGTCCGAGCGGATCCTCTACTATTGCGGGAAGATCCACCGGATCCACGAAGTCAAGGGCAAGGACGGCGTGGGCGCGACCATGGACCACATGGAGCTGGAGCGGGAGCGCGGCATCACGATCACCTCGGCCGCGACGAGCGTCGAATGGGCCGGCTACGCGATCAACATCATCGACACGCCCGGCCACGTCGATTTCACCATCGAAGTCGAACGGTCCCTCCGGGTGCTCGACGGGGCGGTCCTCGTCCTTTGCTCGGTGGGCGGCGTCCAATCCCA
>CAYSGA010000098.1:0-7221 GCA_964430165.1 uncultured Eubacteriales bacterium | reverse complement strand
AGTCTATAAAGCGATCGTTGCGGGGCTTGCAGATCTCAACACCGGCCCCCCGCTCCCGGCGCGGATAGATATCGCTTAAAGGAACATCCGCCGTGATCCGGTCACGCCACCAGGCCGCCATCAGCCCGGCATCCTCGGGCGTATTGACATGGCGGGTGAGGACAACCGGCAGGCCGCGGGCCGAATACGCCCGGATCAGGGCATTGATTCTCGGCAGGATGGCCGGGGCGCTGGGGACGAAGGCATGCGAGTCTTCGTCGAGGAAGGTGCGCTGCAGATCGAGGGCCAGCAGGGCCGTGCGTTCAGGGACCAGGTCCGCCGGCCGCCGGCGGATGGTTGCCTCCAGCGCGGCCAGCATCCCGGCAGCCTTGTCCGCCAGAGTGGCGGGGGTGAAATAGGGCTGCTTTTGGACGCTCATGGACGCATCAGCAGCCCGGCGGGCGAGCAACTCAGGGCGAACGGGCCGGATTCACCAGTCCACCTACCCCTTGACCCACTCCGGGTTGCGTTCCTGGTAGGAAACATAAAAGGATATGTAACATGATGATGTGATGCACCTCCCCCTGCGGTCTGATAGACTTCCGAAAGATAACACTTTTTCAGGAGGTGCATGGATGAATTATGTCGGGATTGATCATCATCGTCAAGACTCACGCCTGGCTTTTATCCGCCTGCGCTATCAAGTCCACGAAGTCGGAGTGGCCGTATTTTGGAAATGATGGTCGGCCATCTCCAGGATTACATCCTGGGCAAATATCTATAAGCCGTTTTCGTTTTGGGGCGGGGCTTCCTTAGACGAAGAACGCCTCCACTCCGAGACGGACGGCCGACGAGAGAGCGGCCCCCAGGGCCGTGTTCCCCGGCTCGACGGCCAGGATCTTGAAGGCCATCGGCCGGTGAAGACGCAAATATCCCATAACGGACCGGATGGAGAAAGCGTGGGTGCTGATTCCGGCGGCTTCGATCTGGTCCTCATCAATCCAATCGATCTCTCCGGGCCGGCCTCCGAACCGGGCGGCATCGATGAAAACCACCAATTCCGCCCCGCCGTCGAGGATCTCCTGGAGATGGTTTTCCGGGTTGACTTCGGCCCGGATGAAGCCGATGCCCGCAAGGGCCGGCGCCTTCTTGAGCCGATGAAACAGGATCAGTCCGGCGGCATCGTCCCCGCGGCGGGAATTGCCCAATCCGACAAGGGCGATTTGATCCCTCCGCCGGCCGGCCAGGGCGGCCTGAAACTCCTTAAAATTCATCCGCCGTGACGATCCTCTGGCGGCACTTCGCGCAGACGATCTTAATCTGATCCTCGCGGCGGATCGATTCCTTGGGATGGGACGGTTCAACAACCGCGAACTCCGCTTGGGAAAAGAGGAGGAGGTTGGGATGGGCATACGCTTTGGCCCCCAGCCGCTGTTTGATCCAGCCGAGATGATCTCGGCAGGCGATGATTTCACCACAGCATTCGCAGAGGACCAGGTCCTTCTTGACGGTTTCAAAAACCTCGGGAGCCTTGACGTCGGTCACGGCCAGCGAATAGAAGTTGGTATTGGCGATCCCTTTGGAGGTGATGCATTTTTCCCCACACTGCCCGCACTGGATGCAGGAGCCGTAATCGACGCTGAGCGTCCGGACCTTTCGCTCCGTATCGTCGGTTACTTGAATGGCCAGGGAAGGGCAGACTTGAGCGCAGGCCCCGCAGCCGATGCAGAAGCTTTCGTCATAGCGGGGCATCCCCCGGTATTTTTTCGACTCGGTATCCGGTTTGGCCGGAAACTTCGTCGTGTAAGGCGCGGAAAACAGGGAAACCAGGGCCTCTTTTATTTCTCGGATTTTGGGCAGGAACATGACGTTATTCCCCTTTGAGTTCGCCGTCGGCCTGGTAAAGGTCGACGACGCTTTCCTTGGCCAGGGGGATCCGGCTGCGATGAGCGGCTCGGGAGATGGCGTGAGCGGCGGTCGGCGAAGTGAGAAAAATAAAGACGATTCCCAGAAGGGCTTTGAAGCCGAAGCTGCTGAAACCCTTCATCACGAAAACACCGAACAGCAGGCCGGCCGTCCCGAAGGTGACGCACTTGGTCGCCGCCTGAAGACGGGTGTAAACATCGGGCAGCCGAAGCAGGCCCAGCACCCCCAGGAAGTCGAAGGCGATCCCCAGCCAAATGAAAACCATGCCGATTGTCTGCCTAGTCATCGAGGCGTCTCCCTTCCAGGATCTTGGCGAAGGCCAGCGAGGACACGAAGCTGAGCAGGGCCCAGATCAAGGCGATATCCAGGAAAAATCCCTGGTCGAAAAAGAGGCCGAACAAGGCCAACAGGCCGATGAGGAGGACTCCCAGGATATCCACGGCGACGACCCGGTCGGCCGGCGAGGGGCCGTAAATGACGCGAAAAAGGACGAACAGAGAGCTAAAGAGACTGACGTTGATCAGTTTAACCAGAAGCGGACCCTGGAAGACGAAGAAATTCAGGTAGGCCAGGCCGCCCAAGACGGTGACGCCGGTGAGCCAGCGGGCGACTCTCATTTAAAAACCTCCTTGATCAGGGGCTCAAACTTCATCCCGATGTCCCGGGTGTTTTGCTCGACATCCTTCGATTTGACGGTAAGGCAATGGATGTAGAGCTCCCCTTTGGCCGGATTAATGTCCACGGTGAAGGTACCGGGGGTCAAAGTGATGGAGTTGGCGAGAGTCGTCAACCCGGCGTCCGACCTCAGCCCCGTCCGGATCTTGACGATCCCCGGCTTGATCGGCTTCATCGGATGAAGAACAATGAAGGCCACGTTCAGGTTGGCCTTGATCAATTCCCAGAGGAATTTGAAGAAGTAAAGGACGCTGAAGCCGAAGCGCCGGGGCCATTTTTTTAAATCGGTCTTAGGCGCGTTTGACCGGCGGAAGCGTCTGACCAAAAGAGACGCGCCCAGGGCGACAACGAAACCCGCGACGATTTCCTGCCAACCCCCTCCGGCGGTCAGGGCCAGCCAAGTGAGAAAAGTGATAAGGAAGACAATCATTGTTGAGCTCCCAGAACGGCGGCGGCATAGCCGGTCTTATTCATGATGGCCGCGACCACGGGATCCAGGACCGATTCCTTGATCCCGGGGACGATCAGCAGACTCGTTAAGAGGCAGAGGACGGCCAGGATGATCATGGCCGCGTTCATGCCCCATCCGGGCTTGGCTTGGAGGGCCTTGGCCGGCGAATCGCCCCGGAGGCCATAGCGCTGGACCTTCATGAACGTCGTCAGAGTCAACAGGCTGCCGACAACGGCCAGAAGGGCATAAACGGGCTGCCGCGCCTGGACGGCGGCGATGATAATGATGAGCTTACTGAAGAATCCATTGAACGGCGGGATTCCCGAAATAGCCAGCGAGGCGACCATCGAGGAATGGGCCGTCACGGGCATGAGCCGGACGACGTTTCCCATTTTTCTCAAGTCGCGCGTTCCAAGACCCATTTCCAAGGAACCGGCGTTGTAAAACAGGAGTGATTTGAAGATAGCATGGTTGAGAATATGGAAAACGGCGCCGAAAATCCCCAAAGTCGTATTCAGACCCAGGCCGAGCAGGATATATCCGACTTGGCTGATGCTGCTGTAAGCGAGCAAGCGCTTGAAATCCGATTGGCCGAGAGCGAGAAGGACGCCCAAGATGATGGATGCCGTACCCATGATCAGAAAGGCCGTAATAAAGACGCTGGGCGCGCCCAAAATGTTGAAAAAGATCCGGATCAGAACATAGACACCCAGCGTCTTGATGAGAAGGCCCGAGAGCATGGCCGAGACGGGCGCGGGCGCCGAGGAGTGGGCATCGGGAAGCCAGGCATGAAAGGGCATGATCGCCGCTTTCAAGCCGTAGCCGGCCAGGAAAAGGGCGCCGATCCAAAGCTTCAATCCCGGATTGACCCCGGCCATCACGACGGCAATGTGAGCCATGTTCAGCGTTGAAGTCGCGCTGTAAACGACGGCGATGGCGACCAGGATCAGCGACGAAGAGACCGAGGCCATGACGGCGTACTTGAAGGAGGCTTCGAATTCATGGGCCCGGCCGCCGTAGGCGACCAAGGCAAAAGCGGCAAAGAGAGCGATCTCGGTAAAGACGAAGAGGTTGAAGAGGTCGCCGGTGATCAGGACGCCATTCATTCCGCCGACCAGAATCATAACCAAGGAATAGAATTTCCAATCCGACCCGAGATGGGCGACGTAACGGAATGAAAACAACAGGGAGGTCAGGGTGATCAGGCCGACAACGACCAACATGAATGCCCCGAGCGAATCGAGAACCAGGGCGATGCCGAAGGGAATCTTCCAGCCGCCCAGTTCGTAGACCATGATTCCGGAACCCAGGCGGAAATAGGTCAAGACCGAAAGCCCCAAGAGCGCGGCGGCCGCTAAAAAGGATAAGGCGAGGCTCAGGCTCTCTCGTTTCCGGCCGAACAGGGCGATGAGAAACGCCGCAGCCAACGGAATGATAATGAACAGGACGGGTGTCATCCGCGGAGCCTCCTGATCTTGGTGATATCGAAGGTTTG
The DNA here is from genome assembly GCA_964430165.1 of uncultured Eubacteriales bacterium. Classification (GTDB taxonomy): domain Bacteria; phylum Acidobacteriota; class Aminicenantia; order Aminicenantales; family UBA4085; genus JAAZPG01. The sequence goes on along the minus strand of CAYSGA010000098.1, from coordinate 2,695 downwards.
ATATTTTTTATAGAGCTGGACGGCCAAGGCGACGAGCATGGCCGTCGTCCCCAGCTCGATGACGATGGAAGTCAGGACCAAGGCCTGCGGCAGGGGATCGACCATGACCGCCGCCTCCTTGCCTTTCTCTAAAATCGGGTAAACGGCCTCCCGGCGGTATCCGAACAGAACGATCATGAGGTTGACGGCATATCCCATGATGCCGGAGGCCAGAATGATCTTGATCAAATCCCGCTTGACGATCAGGCCATACAGGCCGACCAGGAAGAGGGCGAAGCAAAGCGCGTAAATGATCATGCGCCGTCTCCTTTCTCCAGGTTCCCTTCGGTCAGAGCCCAGACGGCCAGGAAGAGCGACAGGCCGACCTTGACGCCGATGATGATATTCAAAGGCAGGATGAAGCCCGAGCTCCAAAGATCGAAGAGGCGGCCTTTGCCCAACGTGTTAAGCAGGAACGCGCCGCCGCCGGCCAGGCCGAGAAGTCCCACGGCCAGAAAGAGCAACGGCCCGCTCGACTCGAGGCTGTGAAGGAGGCGGATATTCAGCCATTTTTGGACGATGGTCCGGCCGTAGGCCAGCAGGACGCCGAGAAAACCCAAGGCGAGGATGACCCCTCCGCCGAATCCGCCGCCGGGGCTGAGGTGGCCGTGGAGGATGATGTAGAACCCATAAAGAAAAATGACGGCCAGGATGGTTCGGGTGATGGTCTTAACGATGACGGTCATTCCCTGCTTTTCGGACATTACTCCTCACTCCCTTCCTTTTTTGCCTTGCGGACCCGGAGAATGGTGAACGCCCCCAGAATGGCCGTGAACAGGACGGTCACCTCGCCCAAGGTGTCGTAGGCCCGGTAGTCCAGAACGACGGCCGAGACGATGTTGGCCGACTTGATCTCGCGGCCCGCGTTTTCGAGATAATATCCCGCCGTGCTGAGAATCGGCCGGCCGAATTCCGGCAGGCTTTTGAAGACATGGACGCTGAAAGCGAAGACGGCGATGAGCGTCAGGGCGGTTAAAGCGGCGGTCAGGCGGTTGAGCCGGGCGGGTTCCAGGTCATGATAGTCCTTCCGGAGGAAAGCCAGGACAAGGATAATCAAGGCGAAGATCTCGAAGAGGAACTGAACGATGGCCAGGTCCGGCGCCTGCAGGATGAGGAAGGCTGTTGAGACGGCCAGGCCGATGACGCCGATAGCCACGATGGCCGACAGGATATCCTTCATCTCCAGGGCCGCGATCGATCCCAGGATCATGAAGCTGAGAAGGAAGATGAGCCAGATATCGACGGGCATGAACTCCTCCTTATTACAGACTTAACGCCAGAAAGGCCAGAAGCCCGAGGACGATGAAGAGTAGATAAACCGAGAGAAAACCGGCGTGGGCTTTCTGTAAACCGTGGGCGGCGCCGAAGGTGACCCGGGCGCCAAGGTCGTAGATATCGAAATATTTCTTCTCGGCCCAGGAATAAATTGTTTTGAGGGGCTTCATCGCCTTGATTTCATTGTAGAACTCGGTCCCGATGATCCGGAACGCATCGGAGGGCCGCCGGCCGCCGAGATAGACTTCGTCGAACCGAATCTTTCGCGTGAATCGATAAACGAGGAATCCGGCCAGGAAGATTCCGGCGAAGAGGAGGGTGATCAGTTGAGGCTGATAAAGGCCGGAGGTAGCTCCCGACGCCAAGCCGTTTTCCTCGAGGACAGGGTTGAGGAACAGACGGAGCGGGATCTCCCGGGCAAAAACGCCGAAAATGATACAAAGCAGGGCCAGGATACCCGTCGCTCCCCATTGAACGGCCGAAACCTCCCTTATCGAATTCAGGCGTTCCGGACGCCGCCCCAGAAAAGCGGCGTGGAGAAACTTCATGAAACTGGCCAGGGTCAGGACGCTGCCGAAAATGGCCAGGAGGAGACAAACCAAGAGCCAAATTTTATAGCCGGCGGCGAGGTTGGGATCCGCCGTCCGCTCCAGGAGACCCTGGTAGATCATCCATTTGGAGAAGAAGCCGTTGAAGGGGGGAATACCTGAGATCGACAAGGATCCGACCAGGCTGATCAGAAAAGTCATCGGCATGACCTTGGCCAGCCCGCCGAGCTTATCGAGGTCGCTCGTTCCGGTCCTTTTTTCGATGGAGCCCAGCGACAGAAAAAGACTGCTCTTATACAGCGTATTATTGACGAGATGGAAGAGCCCCCCGGCCAGGGCCAGGGCCGAGCCGCTACCGACCCCCATGATCATGTAGCCGACCTGGCTGACGGCGTGATAGCCGAGCAAGCGCCGGCCGTTGTGCTGGACCAGGGCCATCATGACGGCCGTGATGACGGTCAGGGCTCCGATCGTAATGACAATGAGGTGGATAAAGAGAGTGGACTGGAATATCACCGTCATCATCCGGAACAAGAGGTAGATGCCGAGAATCTTGTCCAGCGAAGCGGGTAGGAAAGCCGCGCTTTCTACCGGCGCTTCCCGGCTGAAGTCCGGAACCCAGGTGTGGAAGGGGAAACCGCCGGCTTTGGCCAAGGCGGCGATCAGGAAGCAGATAAAAGCTCCGAGGGCCGCCCCCTTCACCGCGATCGAGGGGCCGCCGAGCGTCCAATCGCCCGTTTGAAGAGCGAGGAGGGCCACCCCCAGAAGGAGAAAGGCATCCGATCCGCCGACGATGATGAAGGTCTTTTTGGCCGCGGCCGGGGCGCCCGGAC
>CAYSGA010000097.1:0-7320 GCA_964430165.1 uncultured Eubacteriales bacterium | reverse complement strand
GTCCTGTTCGGAGACGGCGCGGCCGCGGTCGTCGTGACCAAGGACGATCCCAACCACCGGATCCTTTGCACGGAATTGGGGGGAATCCCGGCCCTCTGCGAAGAAGTCGTCATCGGCGGAGTGAAAACCCTGCTGGCCGGACAGATGAAAGATTTCTGGTTCCGGCAAAGCGGCCGGACGATCATGAAATTCGCCGTCCGGACAATCCAGGACCTCTACGACCGCGTCCCGCGCAAGGTCGGGATCGACCCGAAAGACGTCCGCTACGTCATCCCCCACCAGGCCAACCAGCGGATTACCGACGCGGCTGCGAAAGCGGTCGGCGGAAAGACGGAATTCATCTCCGTCGTCGAAAAGTACGGCAACACCTCGTCCGCCTCGGTCGGTCTCGCCCTCCACGATTCCTGGGACCGCTTTCAAAAAGACGACCTGGTTCTGCTGATCGCCTTCGGCGGCGGCCTCAGCTGGGCGGCGGCCCTCCTCCAATGGTGACCGGCGCCGATCCCGACTAAAAAGAATCCCGGAGACTTTCCCGGAGCAGTTTTTCCACCGTGGATTGAAGGGCCGCGCGGAACCGTTCGACGGCCGCCTCGCTGTCGCCGCCGAGGTAATCCCGGATAAACAGCGGCCGGCCGATGTTCACCCGGACTTTTCCCGGAACCCCCCAGGCCCGCTGCGTCCCGAAAATCGACAGGGGAACGACCGGGACGTCCAGGCCCTCCTCGGTTTTCAACCGGTAGGCGATGTAAGGCACGCCGCGGCCGAACGCCTTGACGTAGGGATTCCGCTCGTCCGGATGGACGCGCCCCCGGCCCTGCATCGAAACCAGGGCCCGGCCGGCCCGGAGGTATTCCATGAACAGGGCGACGGCGGAGAGGTTGCTCCGGTCGTACATGTCGGCGGGAATCGTCCCGAGGCGGGCGATGTTCGTCGAAACGAAACGGACGAACATCGCCTTGAGCGGCCCGAGCATCCGGTCCAGGGCCAAGCCGTAGCTTTTAAAATGCCGGCGGAGGTGCTTGCGGATCAGGAAATCCAGTTCATCGCGGTTGAACAGCATCCGGTTGGCGTTGAAAAACAGCGGTCGGGGGACGATCCGGAAGAGCGCGGCCGGGTCCTTGATCGTCCCGCAATGATTGCTGATCAGAATGACGGGCCCGGTTTCGGGGATATGCTCCGCGCCGCATTCGACAACCTTCTTTGGAAAAAGGGCGAGGCGGACGATCCGCTCGATTTGAGGCTTGAAACGGAGGAGTTCCTCTTCGGTGGTCGGCATCGGGATTCCGCCGACATTCTAGCCCGGCCGTTCCTTCTTGTAAATCCCGGACCGGCGTGATAATTTTTCCCCATGACTTTCCCCGCTCCGGCGAAAAAACCATCGTTTTTCATAGCTCTCATTCCCCTGGTCCTCATGGCCCTCCTCCTGGGCGTCGGCTACGGCGTGTACAAAATCAAGCCCCAGGTCCTGCTCACGGCCGCGGCCTTCCTCACCGGGATTCTCGGCTGGATCCTCCATTATTCCTGGAAGGAGATGGAGAAGGGCATCGTCGACGGGATCACCAAGGCGCTTCCGGCGATTCTCATCATGCTGGCCGTCGGCGTCATGATCGGCGCCTGGATGGCCTCCGGGACGATCCCGATGGTCGTCTATTACGGCCTCAAGTTGATCTCCCCGAAGTTTTTCCTGGTCACCGCCTGCTTCGTCTGCAGTCTCACCGCCCTGGCGACGGGAACGAGCTGGGGGACGGTCGGGACGGTCGGCGTCGCGTTCATCGGGATCGCGATGGGCCTCGGCCTCCCGCTCGGGCTGGCCGCGGGAGCCGTCGTCTGCGGCGCGTATTTCGGCGACAAGATGTCTCCGTTCTCGGACATCCCGAACCTGGCCGCCGTGACCGCCGGGGCCGACCTGTTCGACCACATCAAGCACATGATGTGGTCGGCCGTCCCCGGTTGGCTCCTCAGCCTGGGTGTTTATTTCTTCCTCGGCCTTCGGTTTCAGGGCCCGGCGATTTCCTCGGAAACACTGACGAAGATCACGGACACGCTCCGGGCGAACTTCACGTTCAACGTTTGGCTCCTTCTGCCCCTGCTCGTCGTCTTCGTGCTGGCTTTCGCCAAAAAACCGACCATTCCCGGAATGCTTTTTTCATCGCTGATCGCCGCCGTTCTGGCGATCGTTTTCCAGAAAACGAGCCTCGTCGACATCGCCACATCCATGAACACGGGCTACCCGGCGGCGACCGGGGTCCCGGAAGTGGACCGCCTCCTCAGCCGGGGCGGGCTGATGAGCATGATGGAAACCCAGCTCGTGGCCATCACCGCGTTCTGTTTCGGCGGAATCATGCAGCGGACGGGCATGCTCGCCGCGATCTTGGACAAAGTCATGGCCGGGGCCCGGCGCGTGGGAAGCATCGTCCTGGTGACAATCGGCTCCTGCGTCGTCACCGCCCTGGTGACGGGGAGTTCCTACCTGTCCGTTATCCTGCCGGGCGAACTTCTCGGCCCGGCCTTCAAGAAGATGAAGCTGGCCCCGGAAAATCTCTCCCGGATCATCGACGAATGCGGCGGGGTCATCGTCCCTCTCATCCCCTGGAGCATGGCCGGCGTCTACGTCGCCGGAGCCCTCGGCGTCCCGGTTCTCGAATACCTGCCCTGGGCGATCGGAAATTACGCCGCGCTGGTCATTCTCGCGGTCTTCGGGCTGACCGGGTTTACGATGACCCGGGAGAACGGAAGGGGCTAATCCTTGTTCGGCGGCTCCTCGCCCGAAACGACGAAGGCTTTTTCGAAAGCGTCCTTGGCCTTGTCTTTCTTTTGTTTCTCCAGGGAAGCCGTGGCTTCGAACTTCGTCGCCAGGCCGTCCCTCTTGGTTTTCTCCCGGGCCAGGAGGTCGTCCAGGGATTCTTTTTTCCGCGCGGTCCGTTCGGTCTTCAGAACGTTCCGGTTTTCCCCGTCCACCCAGATCACCGTCCCGCAATGGGGGCAGGCGATCTCGAACACGCTGTCCTCGTTCTTTTCCTCATTCGGGCTCATGCTCTCAAATTAACAGAAACGGCCCCCCTCTTCAATCGATCCCGGAATCCTCGCGGACGTCAGGCGTCGAGATCCGGTGTTTTTTCAGGAGCTTGAACAGGGCCTGGCGGGACAAGCCGATCTCCTCGGCCGTCCGGGCTTTGTTGTTTTCGTGGCGGCGGAGCGCCTGGCCGAGAAACCGGCGGACGAAGTCCGCCTTGGCTTCGAAAAAATTGAAGGTTTCCGGGGCCGGGGCGGATGCCCGCCCGGGATTCAACCGCGGCGACAGGTGCTCGACCCGGACGATCCCCCCGTCGCCGCAAAGAATCAGGCACCGCTGGACCTCGTTCTGAAGCTCGCGGACGTTGCCCGGCCACGGGTAAGCGAGCAGCGTTTCCATGACCCGGGGGGTGAAATAGACGCGGGCCCGGGCGATTTTCTCGCTGTAACGGGCGATGAAATGATGAAGGAGAAGCTCCAAGTCGTCCCGGCGTTCGCGCAGCGGCGGGATGTCGATGGTCACGATCCGGAGGCGGTAATAGAGGTCCTCGCGGAAGCGGCCGAGGCCGATCTCCCGGTCCAAGTCCTTGTTGGTCGCGCTGATGAACCGGACGTCGACCGGCCGGTTTCGCGTCTCCCCGATCCGGCGGATCTCATGCTCCTGGAGGACCCGGAGGAGCTTCGCCTGGAGCGGATATCCCAGGTCGCCGACTTCATCCAGGAAAAAAGTCCCTCCGCCGGCTTCTTCGATGAGGCCGGGTTTGTCCCGAAGCGCGCCGGTGAACGAACCCCTGGCGTGGCCGAATAGCTCGCTTTCGAGGAGGTTGTCGGGAATCGCTCCTCCGTTGACCGCCACGAACCGCCCGGACGAGCGGGATCCGCGGAAATGAATCGCCCGGGCGATGATTTCCTTGCCCGTGCCGCTTTCCCCCGAGATGAAGACAGGTGTGTCCAGGTCTTTCAGCCGGTCGATCAGCTCGAGGACGCGGAGAAAAGCGTCGCTCCGTCCGAGAAGGACGATGTCCCGGCCGGATCCGCCGTTTCCGTTGCCGTTTGGTTCGCTCATGGTCCGCCCCGTTGATACATGGATAACGGAGCGGACCGCCGTTTATTCTCACGGCCGTAGGCGAAGGAATTCGCGGACCGGCTTTTTCGAAAAAGACCGCAGAAAGCAACGATAAGGAACTTAGGAGACGCAACACTAGCGGCGGCGGCCGCCCAGAATCGAGCCCAGGATCCCGCGGAGGATCGAGCGGCTGGCCGATGTGGCCAGCGAGCGGGCGACGCTCTTTCCGACCGACTCGACGAAGGTGTCTCTCGGCTGACCGACCGGGCGCGGGGCCCGCGGTTGTCCGGAGGACGTCCCCTGGGGATAGCTGATCGGAGCCGGATACCGGGCTGCCTGTTCGGCGGCGGCCGCTTTCTCCGCCAGTCTTGCTTTTTCCTTCAACCGTTCATAGGCAGATTCACGATCGATGTGTTTTTCGTAATGCCCGTAAAGGACCGAGCTTTCGATGATCCGGCGGCGTTCGTCCGCCGAAATCGGCCCGATCTGGCCATGGGGCGGAAGGATAAACGCCCGTTCGACGATCCCGGGCTGGCCCTTTTCGTCCAGGAACGAGACCAGCGCTTCGCCAACCCCCAGTTCGGTGATCGTTTTTTCCACGTCAAGCCTCGGGTTCGACCGGAACGTCGTCGCCGCGGCCCGGACGGCCTTCTGGTCGCGGGGCGTGAACGCCCGGAGGGCGTGCTGGACCCGGTTGCCGAGCTGGCCGAGGGCGATGTCGGGCACGTCGAGGGGATTCTGGGTGACGAAATAGACCCCGACGCCCTTGGACCGGATCAGACGGATGATCTGTTCGACCTTCTGGAGAAGGATGTCGGGCGCGTCGGTGAACAGGAGGTGGGCCTCGTCGAAGAAGAAAACGAGCTTCGGTTTTTCGAGGTCGCCGACCTCGGGCATGTTTTCAAAAAGCTCGGCCAACATCCAGAGCAGGAAGGTGGCGTACGCCTTCGGTTGGAGCATAAGCTTGTCGGCCGCCAGGATGTTGATCACGCCCCGGCCTTGGGAATCCGTCTGGATGAAATCGTAGAGATTCAGGGCGGGCTCGCCGAACAACCTGTCGCCGCCTTGCGTTTCGAGGTCGAGGAGGGACCGCTGGATCGCGCCGATCGAGGCCGACGAAATGCGGCCGTACTCGGTCTCGAATTCGTCGGCATGGTCGCCGCAATACTGGAGCATGGCCCGGAGGTCCTTGGAATCGAGCAGGAGCAGGCCGGCGTCGTCGGCGACCTTGAAGACGAGCGACAGGACGCCGCTCTGGATTTCACTGAGGTTGAAAAGGCGGCTGAGGAGGAGCGGCCCCATGTCGCTGACCGTGGTCCGAACGGGGTGGCCCTGTTCGCCGAAGATGTCCCAGCAGACGACCGGTTTGCCGGAAAATTCAAACGGGCGCAGTTTGAGATTGTCGAGCCGCTCGCCGATTTTGGGGGTCTCCGTCCCCGGCTTGCTGACGCCGCTGAGGTCGCCCTTGACGTCGGCCATGAAGACGGGCACGCCGATCCGGCTGAAATTTTCGGCCAGAACCTGCAGCGACACCGTCTTGCCCGTGCCCGTCGCCCCGGTGATCAGCCCGTGGCGGTTGGCCATGCGGGGAAGAAGATGAACGTCCAGGGTCCCTCGGGCGATTAAAAGGGGTTCGGCGCTCATGGGATCTCCTCGTCGGAAAAGATAGAACTTATATAACGTCCGCTTCACCGGCTGTCAAGCGACGCTTCTTTTCTAGAGAGGCGGAATCTCCGATGTCCATGAATACCTCCCTCCAGCCGCGCCCTAGTTCCCAAGGGTCACGTAGGACTGCCAAGCCTGGGAACCCGTCCCGCGGCCCTTTCTATCGGCGGAGCTGATACCATGGAGGGGAAGCAGCGCCGTTGCTGCGATATGCAGAAACGGCGCGTTGAAGGGGAACCCAATTTTCAGGGTTCCCCTTCAATCTTCCGGGGCCCCCTTAACGTTTCGGGGCGTCCGGAGATATACTCGGTTGTGAAATGGACGTGAAGGAGAAAGAATTGGTCGCACGGGTGCTCGCCGGGGACGTGTCCGAAAACGACGCCGACCGGGGCTGATTCTGATCCTCGCCGGAAAAGTCGTCAAGTAAAATCAGGAGGGGACAGGTCTTTAGCCCTGTCCCCTCTTTAGTTCGGTACCTGGTTAACCGTTTCCGTATTTCTTGGCGCATCTCCCCGGCCAGATACGTTTTACGCACGGAAAACTTCCAACGACGCACCGACGAAATTAGGAAACGGTTAACCAGGTACCGATTTATAGAATCGCCACGGCCCGGACGGGCGAGCCGTCCCCGCCGGTGACGTTCAACGGCAGGCAGGAAAACACGAATTCCCGGCCGATTAACGCTTCCAGCCCGGTCAGGTTTTCGACGAGGATCCTGTCCTTCGATAAAAAAATCCTGTGGACGGCCAGCGAGGTCGAATTCATTTCGTCGACGGAAATCATGTCCACACCGACGCCCTTCAGGTCAAATCCGGCCAGCCAGCGCGCAGCCGCTGTCGACAACACCGGGTACCCGGAATAATACGAAGCCTCTCCCCATCGCTTCGCCCAGCCGCTATGGAGGAGGGCGAATTCCGCCCGGGCGATCCGCCCCCGGTCTTTTTCCAAGTCGTCGATTTCGACCCGGGGCCCGCGAATCCGGGTCACGTCCAGAAGGCAACCCGGCCCGACAAAGCGGCCTGCCGGCAACTGGTCCAGGGTCGAAGCGCCGGGCAGGATATGGCCCGGGGCGTCCAGATGCGTGCCGGTGTGGGAATAAAAGCGGAGCAATTTTTCGGCGAACCCATGCCCGGCGATGGTGCGGGCGTCCGTAATCCGGGGCGATTCGGCGCCGGGATAAACGGGCATGGTTCCGGCGAGGGGATGGCTCAGGTCGATGATGTGCATGCCCGGGGCGGATTGCGGTCAGGACACGATTTTTTCGAGGATCTTGATGCGTTTGGCCGTGTTTCGGAATTTCGAATTCCAGCCGGACACTTCGCGATAGAGGGCCAGGGCGGCCTCGTTTTCGCTCATCATTTCGTACAACGAGGCCAGCTCGTAAGCCAGGGCGAACCGTTCCGGGGATTCCTCCGGCGTCAGGGAAATCGCCTCTTCGTAACAGCGGCGGGCTTCCGGGTAGTTTCTTTTCTTGACGTAGCATCGGCCGATCAGCCCCCGGCAATCCGCCGCCCGCGCCGGGTCGTCGGCCGCCAACTCGAACTTGCCCAGCCGGCGCTCCTGCGCGTCGGTAAACG
>CAYSGA010000096.1:0-7397 GCA_964430165.1 uncultured Eubacteriales bacterium | reverse complement strand
GCGGATCAGCCCGTCGGCGCCGACGCCCAAGCGGTACCGCATGCGGTAGGGATGCCGCTTGTAGCTCTCGCGCATCGACCATTCGCGCTCATAGGTCATCTTGACCGGCCGCCCCGTCAGCAGCGCGGCCAGCGCCGTGCGGGCGCAGACCAGCGCCGCCGTGTCGTCCTTGCCGCCGAAGCCGCCGCCCACGGGCGTGCCCACGATCTCGACGCGGGCCAGGGGCAGGCCGAGGAATTCGGTGACGAAGCGGCGGGTGGAATACGGGTGCTGCATGCTGCCGCGCACCTCGACGACTCCGTCGGCGCGAACGCGGCAAAACGCGGCCTCCGGCTCGAGGTAGGCGTGCTCGACGAAGGGCGTGCGGAACTCCTGCTCCACGACGTGCGCCGATTCGGCGAAGCCGCGGGCGGGGTCGCCCCGGCGGATTACGTGGCGGTGGATGAGGTTCGTGCCGTGCTCTTCGTGGACGATCGGCGCGCCCGCGGCTAGGGCTTCATCGGGGTCGAGGAGCTCCGGGAGCGGCTCGGCGAGAATACGCACCCGCCGTGCGGCGGCGACGGCTTGAGCCCGGGTTTCGGCCACGACTACGGCCGCTACGTCGCCGTGATAGCGGATCTTGTCGTCGGCCAGGACATGGAGATCCTTCAGGATCTGTCCGCACCGGTTGCTCCCGGGCACGTCCCGGGCGGTGATGACCCGCACGACGCCCCGGGACTTTGCCGCGGCCGCCGTGTCGACCGCGACGAGACGGGCGTGGACGAAGTCGCCGTAGACCGGCACGGCGTGGAGCAGCCCCGGCCACTTGATGTCGTCGGTGAAGCGGGCGCGTCCGGTCACCTTGGCGACGGCGTCGTTTCTCCAGGCCTTTTCCTTCAGCTCGTCCATAAGCACCTGCCTGGGGCCGAATCGGCCCCGCGCCATGCGCCGTCGGCCACCAATTGTCGGCCGCGCAGAAATAGATGGCGCAACCGCAGCGGGCTGCGGAAGCCGGGGTAAGTTTCGGGACTCCCGGTGCTTCCCGAGACCAGGGGTTCTTCGCGCTCGGCGATCTCGAACACGGCCAGGTCCGCGTCCAAGCCCGGGGTCAGAGCGCCTTTTCGCCCCTCGAGGCCGGCCAGGCGCGCGGGATTTTCCGCCAGGCGCAGGCTCATCTCCGTGAAAGCTCGCTCCGGGCGGTCCCTCTCCAGGGCGAAGATGAGCCGGGGCAGCGCGCCAATCCCGGCGAGGCCCATGGGCGCGGAGCGCAGATCCTCCCGGCCGCGATCCTTGTCTTCGAGGGTGAAGGCGCAGTGGTCGGTGGCAAAGGTGTCGAAGGCTCCCGCGAGGGCCATCTCGCGCAGGCGGGCGGCACGGGCCGCATCGCGCAGCGGCGGCGTGCAGAGCCAGCGGTGGCCGTCGGCGCGCCGGAGCCAGGAGTCGTCGAGAAACAGGTAGTGCGGCGCGGTCTCGCAGCTGAGGCGCGCCCGGCCGCGGGCGCGGCTGATGGCCTCGGCCGCCTCCGGGGTCGAGACGTGCACGATGTGGAACCAAGCCCCGGTCGCGGCCGCCGCTTCGACCACGCGCTCGACCGCCCGAAGCTCAGCCGCGGCCGGCCGCAGCCGGCCGTGGTCCGCCGCGCGCAGCGGCCCGCCGTACGAGGCCCGCGCCCGGGCCAGGACATCCTCGTCTTCGGCATGGACCAGCAAGCGCGCGCCGCCCGGCGCGATGCGCTCGGCGATTTCAGCCAGGTCCTCGTAAGACGTATAGAGGCCGCTCTCGCGGTAGGTCGTGTAGAATTTAAAGGTGAGCCAGCCCGACTCCTGGCGCCGACGGATTTCCGTCCAATCGTCCTCGGCGAAACGGGTCGGCGTCAGGTGCCAGAGGTAGTCGCAATAGGAGGATCCGGCGGCGCGGCCGGCGGCGCGCTCGACGGCGGCGGCCAGCGGCTCCTCCGGCCTCTGGGTGATGAAGCCGCCGAGGGTCGTGATTCCCGCGGCGGCCGCGGCGCGACTGCCGCTCTCCCAGGTGTCCGCCAGGCGGAAGCGGCCGATGGTGTCGTCGATGTGCACGTGCAGGTCGATGAGTCCCGGCAGCACGTGGCCGCCGCCGGCCTCGACCACCTGGGCGCCACCGGCCAGGCCGCGGCAGTCGCCGACGGCGGCGATGGCGTCGTCCTCGATTAGCAGGTCTCCGGGAGCCGCCCGGCCCCGAGAATAGATCGTGCCGCCGCGCACCAGGGTCTTCATCTACTCCTCCGCCATCTCCGCGGGCAGGTCCGCGAAATCGGCCGGCACTGCCTCGGGAATGCGCAGCCGTGAGAGCGGGGCCTCGACGTCCTTCAGGCCGTGGCCGGTGATCAGGAGCACGATCTGCCATCCGGGATCGAGCCGTTGACGGGCCTCGTCGGAAAGAAGGGCGGCGGCGGCCGCCGCCGCGGCCGGCTCGGCGAAAATCCCCGCCCGGCCGGCCAGCAGCGCCTGCGCCTGCAAGATTCGCTCGTCGCTGACCGTGAGCGAAAATCCTCCGCTCTCACGCACGGCGCGGCGCGCCAGGTCCGGATTGCTCGGCACGGAAACGGAAATCGAATCGGCGATGGTCGCGGGGGAGGGCGCCGGCCGGAAGCTCCCGCCGACGATGTAGTCGTGGATCGCGGCCGAGGAGTCAGCCTGGACGGCGACCAGCCGCGGCAGGCGGTCGCAAAGACCGGCGGCGCGCAGATCGAAGAACGCCTTGTAGACGCCGCTGATGATGACGCCGTCCCCGACCGGGACGAGGATGGCGTCGGGGACCAGCAGCCCGTTCTGGGCGAAAATCTCCAGGCCAGCGCTTTTCTTGCCTTCGATCGTCAGCGGATGATAGGCGGTATTGCGGTTCAAACCGCCCCGCCGCCGGGTGTACTCCAGGGAAAGCCGGAACGCGTCGTCGTAGCTGCCGCGCACCGGGACGACGCGGGCGCCGCAGAGCAGCATTTGCACCAGCTTGGCGCGCGGCGCCGATTCGGGTACGAAGATGACCGCGCGGCGGCCGGCGGCGGCGCAGACCGCGGCCAGCGAGCTTGCGGCGTTGCCGGTCGAGGCGACAACGATTGTCCCCTCGTTCAGCCGCGCGGCTTCGGCGACGACCAAAAAAGAGGCGCGGTCTTTGAGCGAGCCGCTGGGATTGAGCCCGTCGTTCTTTATCCAGAGCCGCGTCCAGCCCAGGGTTTCTCCCAGACGCGGCGCCGGGGCGAATGGGGTATTCCCCACCGGGAATTCGGGGTAATACTTCCGTTCCACCGCGGAGAAAAGGTCCCAGTCGGGTTGAGAGCGCCGGAATCGCCCGGCGATGAGGCGGTAGTCGAATTCCGCCTCGAGGACGCCGGGCAGCGGCATCCCGGGCGCATAGCTTCGGCCGCACTCGAGGCAGAGGTAGCGCGCCTCGTCCCGGCCGTAGGTCCGGCCGCAGCGGCTGCAGCGGTATTGAAATTCGGTCATGATGCGGGGTCGGCCGTGGCCGACAGCGTCGCCACCAGGGCGGCGTAAAAGGCCGCGGCGAGGGGGAGATCCTCGACCGGGCAGTACTCGTTGACGGCGTGCGCCTGCGCCTCGTGGCCGGGTCCGAATCCCAGGCAGGGGATGCCGTAGAAGGGCATGATGCCGGCGCCGTTGGTGCTGAAGGTCCATTTATCGACTTTCGGGGAGCGGCCGAACAGCCCCGCGTAGGCGGTGACCGCGCTTTTCAGCCAGGCCGAATTCTCCTCGAGCACCCAGGTCGGGAAATATTTTTCGAACGGGAAAATCTTCCCGGTGTGCGAGGGTTCGCGGTACTCGGGGACAAACATTCTCGCCTCCGGGACCCCGGCGTTTCCGGCCGCCGTGCGCACCTGGGCGATGGCGCTCTCCCTGGTTTCGCCCGACGTTAGGCGCCGGTCGAGATGCAGGCGGGCCGTATCGGGCACGGCGCACAGCGAGGGCGAGCCGGAGGCGATCTCAGTCACGGCGACCGTGCCCTTGCCGAGGAAGGCATCGAACGCCAGTCTTTCGTTCAGCCTCTCGATCTCCAGGGCGAGGCGGGCGGCCTTGTAGGCGGCGTTGTCGCCGCGTTCGGGCGCCGAGCCGTGGCAGCTCCGGCCCCGGACCTCGATCTCGATTTCCAGGCGGCCGCGATGGCCGCGGTAAATGTTGAGGTTCGTCGGCTCGGTCAGCACAACGAGCTCGGGTCTTATTTTTTCCTCTTCGACCAGGTATTTCCAGGCGAGGCCTTCGCAATCCTCTTCCTGCACGCTGCCGATGAAAAGCAGGGTGAAGCCGTTAGCCAGGCCCAACTCCTTCATGATGCGGCCGGCGTAAACCATGCTGGCCAGTCCGCCCTTCTGGTCGGCGGCGCCGCGTCCCCAGACCTTGCCTCCGGCGACCCGGGGCTTGAAGGGATCGAAAGACCACTGGGCCCGGTCGCCCGCGTAGACCGTGTCCACGTGGGCATCGAAGGCGATGATGCGCGGACCGACGCCCAGGCGGCCGATGACGTTGCCCAACCCGTCGATGCGCGCTTCGTTGAAACCCAGTCGGCGCATCTCGGAGGCGACGCGGCCGGTGACCTCCTTTTCTTTGGCGGAATAAGAGGGGATGGCCAGGAGGTCGAGCAGGAATCCGACCAGTTCATCCTCCGCTTTTTTGGCTCTCTCCAGGATCGCGGCAAAATCCTTCATGGGCATACTTTATTTGTCAGAAACGCTTCCAAAGCGCTGCCGCCAGTTCGCGGCTTCGGGCGGCGATGCGCTCTTCGTCGAGATCCAGCGTCAGTTTCTTGTTCTCCATCAGCACGCGGCCGGCGACGATCGTCGTGTCCACCGCCGACTGCGACACGCCGAAGACGAGGTGACCCAGTACGGAGCCGGCGTCAAGGGGGGTGGGCGGATCGTAGTCGGTCAGGACTACGTCGGCCGGACCGCCCGCGCGGATGCGGCCCAGGGGCAGCCCCCAGATACGCTCGGCGATGGCCGGATTTCCTGAAAACAGGGCGCCGGTCGATTCCGTGAAGCCTCGGGCCGGATCGCGCCGGCCGTAATGCTGCGCCCAGAGCGCGACCCGCAACTCCTCGAGCATGTCGACGGTCATGGCGTCCGTTCCCAGCCCGACCAGGACGCCGGCGGCCTTCATGGCCACGATGTCGGCGATGCCCACGGCGTTGTTCAGATTGGACTGGGGGTTGTGAACGACCATGGCGCCGGATGCGGCCAGCGTCTCGATCTCGGCCCGGTCGACATGCACGGCGTGGGCGGCGATCATCTTCGGACCGAGGATTCCGCGCCGCCGCAGCCGCTCGACCACCCGCAGGCCGTAACGCTCCAAGTTAAAGGCCTGGTCGCTTTCGGCCTCGGCGACATGGATATGGCAGCCGACGCCGAGATCCGCGGACATCGTCGCGGCGCGGTCCAGCGTCTCGTCCGAGAGCGTGAAGGCGGCGTGCAGCCCAACCAGGGCGCGGAAGTGTTCGCCGCCTTTCTCCCGGCAGAAACGTACGGCGTCGGCGTTTTCCTCGAGGCCGGCCGAGGCAGCCTCCGGGCCGTCGCGATCGGAGACCTCATAGGCCAGCCCGATGCGCAATCCGGTTTCTCCGCCGGCCTGGGCGATGCGCTCGAGGGATCCGGCGATCGACATCGGGCTGGCGTGGTGATCGATCAAGGTTGTCGTGCCGTGCCGCACGGCTGCGATCATCATCAGCAGGGCGCTGTAATAGCAGTCATCGAGCGTCAGCTTGCGGTCGAGCCGCCACCACAGGTTGTGCAGCACGGCGCCGAAATCGTGCGCGGGCTCCGCTTTTCCCAGGCCGCGCACGAGAGTGCTGTAAAAATGCATGTGGGCGTTAATCAGGCCGGGCATGACCATTTTGCCCCGGGCGTCGAGCCGGCGGACGGCCCGGGAGGGCAGCTCCCGCAGCGGGGCGATTTTCGCCACCCGCCCGCCTTCGAGCAGCAGGCCGTGCCCGTGGAGGAGGTCGAAATCCCCGCCGCCGGTGAAGATCGGGCCGTTGACGATCAGCAGCCGCTCCGCCTGTCCGTCTTTATTTTCCGCCATTCAATCCTCGTGCAGCGCCGCGCGCTCGGCCGCGTTGCGCTCGCGCATCGAGAGCGCGCCGGAAAAGCAGCGCTGCGAGCAGAGCGAGCAGCCGAGGCAGCGCGCCGGGTCGATTTGGGGAATCCGACGGCGGTCGAGACGGATCGCCTGATAGGGGCAGCGGCAGCAGTTGCCGCAGTGGACGCAGAGGCGGCGCTCCACTGCGGAAATCCGCTTTTGGGCTGTCAGGTCGGGGAAATCGCGGATCGGCCGAGGCAGGGCCCGGCCGATAAGTTCGGAGACGGAGCGCAACCCGAGCGCGGCCAAGAGCCCGCTGAGGCCGGCGTGCAGGTCTTCGACGATCTCGACCCCGTAGTGCAGAGCGAGCGAGCAGAATTGCACCGATTCGGCGCCGAGGGCCAGGAAATCGGCAGCCTGGCGGTAGTTCATCGGGCCGCCGTTGCCCGATATGCGACAACCGAGGCCGGCCGCCTTGGCCAGGGTCAGGTAGCTGATGGGGAGGATGGCCTCGCCGGAAAGGCCGATGACGATCCCCTCGTCCCAGTCCGCCTTCACTCCCGGCCGGAAGGCGAGGCCGGGAAAGGAGTTGGCCAGCGTCACGCCGGCGCGCTGTTGCGGGTGACGGGTAAAAACGGCGCGGACGGCTTGCAGGATAGGGGCGATGGCCGTCACCGCCCCGGTCAGCTTGAAGAGCTTCGGCACGTCCGGCCGCGAGGCTCCCGACAGCACCCAGTCGACGACCTGTGCGGTCAGGTCGGCGTCCTGGGAAACGATATCGCCGCGGGTGCCGTCTCCGCCTTGGGGGCAGGAAAGGCTGTACTCGATGGCCATGGCTCCGGCCGCCTCGAGCTTTCGCGTATTGGCCCGCCAGACCGCGCGGTCGGACTCGGCGGCTCCCGTGACCGGGCCGCCGGTTGAGGCCACGGTCAGCCGCCCGGGGAACTCGCGGCCCAGCTCCTCGATTTCGCGGCAGACGCGGTCCAGGGCGTGCCCCGAAACGTTGTCGCAGTTGCCGTAGGTGCTGGGGCCGAGGACGAACATGTAATCGGCGGGGATGTGGACCGGAACGCCGTCGAAGGCCGTCTTCAGGACGCCGCCGGCCCAGCCGGCCCGGTAGGCCGAACGCAGCTGCTCGGCGCCGTCGCTCGACGGCGAGGCCGAGAGCAGGAAGGGCGAAAGGATCGTCCGGCCGAAAATCTCGGTTTGCAGCGGTACGGGCATCAGATTACGGCCGGGCATGATGATGCGGCTCTTGCCCGCGGCCTGCTTCGGACCGCGCCTGCGGGCGAGAAAATCGATCGCGCGCTGGGCGGCGTTCTTTCCCGAGGCGACGGGGGAGACGACCGTGCCCGGCCACTC
>CAYSGA010000095.1:0-7455 GCA_964430165.1 uncultured Eubacteriales bacterium | reverse complement strand
CTTTGTCAGGCCGGCGAGTTTGGCGGCATAATCGTCCAGGCTCTTGAGGTCCCGAACGCCCGGAGCGTGGACGGCGGCCGGACCATAGTGGTCGCCCTTATGATCCCCCTGGACGATCATCCCGTGAATCAACAGGGACTTGAGGATGTCCAACACTGCGGTTTCCTTCCCGCCGGACGGGTTTCCGGAGGAGACGAAGGCGCCGCCGACCTTTCCCTTGAGTTTCCCGTGAAACTTGACGCTTTCGTCGAGCAACTTTTTAACCGGCCAGGCCATGGTCCCGTAATAAACGGGGGACCCGATGAGGATGAGGTCATACAAAAGCAGGTCGGAAGGGGCGGTTTCCTCGACCTTTTTCAAATCGGTCGGGAGGCCGGTACCTTTCAGGGCGCCGGCAACCCGGACGGCCATCTTCTTCGTGTTTCCCGTTCGGGAATAATACACAACCAGGGCTTTGGGCATGAACACCTCCGAAGGCCGTTATGATAGCATGAAGTTCATCCGGAAAGATTACAACTGACTCGCGTTGAACGTATCGCCCTGATTGATGTCGCCGGTCTGGAAACCCTTGGCGAACCACCGGACGCGCTGTTCCGAGGTGCCGTGAGTGAACGCGTCGGGAACGATGTACCCCTGGGTTTGCTTCATGATCCGGTCGTCGCCGACCGCCCCGGCCGCGTTGATTCCCTCTTCGATGTCCCCTTGTTCGAGAATATCCGCCGTCCGTTGGGCGTGATGGGCCCAGACGCCGGCCAGGAAATCGGCCTGGAGCTCCAACCGGACCATGAGCCGGTTGAATTCCACTTCATCCACCTGACCCTGCTGGGCCATCACCTGCTCAGTGATCCCAAGCTGTTTTTGGACATGGTGGCCGACTTCATGGGCGATGACATAGGCCAAGGCGAAGTCTCCGCGGGCACCGAGCTGGGCCTGCATCTGCTTGAAAAAGCTCAGGTCGATGTAGACCTTCTCGTCCCCGGGACAATAAAAAGGCCCGGAGGACGCGCCGGCGAAGCCGCAGGCCGAAGAGATCTGGCCAGAGAACAGGACGAGCTTCGGTTCCCGGTAGGAGCGCCCGCCCTGCTGAAAGATTCGGTTCCAGACGTCCTCGGTTTCGGCCAGGATGACGCCGACGAATTCACCCTCCTGCTTTTCTTCCTCGCTGAGCGGCCGGTTCACCCCCGCCGTCGATTCCATCCCGGCCGGCTGCAGAATCTGAGAAACGTCTTCTGGATTGCCGCCGAGAAGGGCGAAGAGGATGGCGATGAGGATTCCGCCGATGCCCCCGCCGACCGCCATCTGTTTTCCGCTGATCCCGCGCCGATCTTCCAGATTATCGCTCGTCCGTCGGCCTTGCCACCTCATATGGTTTTTCCTTTCCGTCTGATTTTCTGGTGCGCCTGGCCCGGCTCGAACGGGCGACCTAGGGATTAGGAATCCCTTGCTCTATCCATACTGAGCTACAGGCGCACTCGCGAAGAGAGCCGTTTCATCTTAGCCCAAGCGCGGCGGAAATTCCACTTCCCGCGCCGGCTCTCCGGATGGGTGAAGCCGCGCGCCCGGCCCGGCTTCTTATCCCAGCAATCCGTGAACGAACCTTTTTAAATATGCCAACACGGTATGGCGGTTGGCGCTGTCCTCGACCTGCTGGGCCGAGAGTTCCTTGATCTTGAGAAGGAATTCCTTGTTCTGGGCGTTCCGAGCGCTGACGATATCGGCGATCGCCTCCGCCGGTTCGGGATTCCGGACGAGCAACGACCGGAAATCATCGGCCTGAATCTCTAAAAGCTCGGATTCCTCGACGATGATCCCGGTCGCCGTCCTTAGCATACCCGTGAACAGCGACATTTCGCCGAACAGGCCGCCCGGGCCGGCTTCGAATTCCTTGGCGAATCGTTTGCCGTTTTCCTCATAGACGATCTCGCCCTTGATCCGGCCGCGGGCCACCACGAAACAGCTCGAGCCCTTGTCGCCCTGGCGGAAGAGGACTTCGCCTTTCGTGAACGCCGAGCGGCGGATCCGGCCGGCCATCGCCCGGAGTTCGGATTCCGGGACCATCAGTTTTCCGGCTTTTTCTCCGTCCTGATAACGGAGGAAGGACGACGCCAGCAGAGCATCGGCCGTCCGGTCGTCCTCCGACTCTTTTTTTGTTCGCAGCCCGGAACCCGGTTTTTTTTCTTCAGCTGGCGCTTTTGTTTCCAGCCCGGCGGTCCCTCCGCCTCTCCCGGCCCCGCCGGCCGGCTGAATCGCTTCCTTCATGTCCCCCAGCCGATCCGTCCAGGAAACGGCGACTTCAAACCCGCGGCGGCGCAGCTTGTACCAGACCAGGCGGCCGACGTCGGTGATGATGACGGGCTTCTCGCCGAAGTCCCTGACCCAGAATTTGAGGGCGTAGGAGATCCCCGTCTCGTCGTAGCTCGTCAGGTAGGCCTTCGGTTTGGGTTCGGAAATGACATATGGACATTCGGGCGCGGCCTCGAGCAGCGCGGCGAGCACCTCGGCGGCCGGGGCAACCGGACTCACCTTCAGGTATAAAAACAACGCCGATCGATGGTCGGGCTCGGAATAATTGACGATCTTCTCCCCCGCAACCACGTTGTTCGGGAGGATGACGATGTTCGAGAATCGGTCGAGAATTCGCGTTTCTCTCCAGTTCGTGTCCATGACCACGCCCTCGTAGGAACCGAGGCTGATCCAGTCGCCCTGCTTGAAAGCATGGGTGAAATGAAGCGACATCCCGGCCAGGATGTTCCCGAGAACACCCTGGAGGGCCAACCCGATGACCGCCGTCAAAATCGCCGATCCGGCCAGGAGGTTGGAAATGTCCATCGAGAGCATGTTCTTCAGGATTGCGAACAAGGCGACGAGAAAAATGATTCCGATGATCAGGCCCCGGAGCACGTTCGGCAAGGGATAGGCCTTGTGCCGGTCGGTGTACCAGGCCAGGATCGCCCCGTCGACGAAGCGGATGACGAGGACGATGACGAAGAAAAACGCCGCCGCGTTCAGGTAGGATTCCATGGCCGGTGAAAGGCGGAGAAACGCCTGGACGGCCCATAGCGTTCCCAACGAGATGAGGGGAAAAGCCAACCGCGAGACTAATATCCACCGCCCTTTTTTCCGGGCTCCGCCGACACGGTTGAACGCGGAGCGGGCCAGCAGCGAAAGGACGATGATGACGACCAGGACGCCGCAGGCAACGGCCAGGTCCAGGTAGACGGAATCGGGAACGGAAGCGACGTTTGTCATGGCCTCATTTCTCCAGACGCAGAATCATCCCCTCCCGAGCGAAAACGGAACGGGGAAACGCTTTGCGGGCGGCGGCCTCGAGTCGTTTAATCTTCGCGTCCGGGTGATCGGGATTCAGATGAGACAGGATCAGTTTACCCGCGCCGGATGCCCGGGCGAGTTCAACCCCCGCCGCCCAGGTGCTGTGGCCCCAGCCCTTTTTATCGGCCGCGTATTCAGCCGGAGTGAAGGTCGCATCATAAATTAAAACGTCCGCCCCGAGGGCGAAAGCGGCCAGGCGGGCGTCGACGCCGCCGGCGAAGTGTTCCGTATCGGTGGCGAAGACGATGGACCGGCCGTTTTCCTCGATCCGGTAAGCCGCACATCCCTGCGGGTGGTTGAGGGGGCAGGACGAGATCGAGACACCGCCGATTTCGACCGGCCGCGGGCCGACAACGTCACGATATTCTTTCCGGGAGGGCGTCGCCGCGAATTCAACGGGAAAATACGGCCCGGTCATAAACGCCCCGAGGAGGCGGCGGAGCAAGGCGGGCGGTCCGGCGGAATAGAACCTGAGGTCGGCGTCTTTTCGATAGAGCGCCCGGAAAAACGGAAGGCCGCTGACGTGATCGAAATGGAAGTGGGTGAACAAAACATGAAGAGGCCGGGGCGTTTCTCCGGTTCCTCCGGAAAGGGCGTTTTCCAACGGGAGCAATCCCGTCCCGGCGTCGACGACGAGGTTTGATCCGGCGGCGGTCCGGACCAGGGCGCTGGGCGTGTGGCCGCCGTAAATCGTGCCCCGGCGGGGGGCGATCGGGTATGTTCCGCGGATTCCGAAAAATTCAATACGCATCGGCGTCAGCCTTTCCCTTCATTTAACCTGGAGGTTGAAAACGAAATCCCAATCGGCCGGGGGGGGCGTCGTCGTCAGCGTCCGGCATCGGTCCCGGTAAAGCGCGGCGACGGGATCGTCCCCGATCCCGGAAAAGACGGCCTCGGCCTCGCTGAACGCCCGCTCCCGGAAGAGGGCCAATCCGCGACGGAAAAGATCGAGGCGGCGCATCGTCGTTTCCGAAACCGCTCCCCGTTCTCCGATCAATTCGTAAATGCGGACGGGCTTCGTTTTGCCGACGACCCGGATCACGTCCACCTCCCGGGAAATCAACGCATCTCCCGCTTTGTCCACCGTCGCCTCGCCCGCCAAAAGATGGACGCCGTATTGTTTTCCGGCGCTTTCCAGCCGGGAGGCCAGGTTGATCGTGTCCCCGATGGCCGTATAATCGAACCGCCTCGCGGAGCCCATGTTCCCGATGATGGCCGGCCCGGTGTTGAGGCCGATCCGCATCCGGAGCCGGCGGCCGAATTTTTTCTCCAGGTCCGGTCCGATTTCGTCCAGGCGCGCCTGGCAGGCCAGGGCCGTCCGGCCGGCCCGGAGGGCGTGGTCCGGGTCGTCCAACGGGGCGTTCCAGAAGGCGATGATGGCGTCGCCTTCGTACTTGTCGAGCGTCCCGCCCGAGTCAAGAATCAAATCGGTCATCTCAGTTAAATAAGCGTTGAGAAGGGAGACCAGGTCGGCCGGCCCAAGGGCTTCCGAGAGCGAAGTGAACCCGACCACGTCGGAAAAAAACGAGGTGATCTCCCGCTGTTCGCCGCCGAGTCGAAGCCGTCCGGGATCTTCCAGAATCCGGTCGATGACGGCCGGGCTCAAATAATGATGAAAAACACCCTTGAGAAAGCGCCGCTCTCGGCCTTCGACGCCGTAGTTCATCACGGCCGCGCCGATCAAGCTAACAAGAGCGGCCGCAACCGGGGCGACGAAATCGAGCCAGTACCCGGCGCGGAAGGCGGCCGCCGCACCGAACGCGGGCAGGAGAAGAAATCCGAGGAACGCCGCCGCCTGGGCCGCCGTCTTCCGGAGGACGGAAAGCGTCAACCCGGCGGCCAAGGCGAGGATTCCGATGTAAATCCAGGTCGCCGCCCGGCCTGGAAAACGGAATCCCTTACCGTTCAGGGCCGTGTCCAGGGCGGCCGCCTGGATCTCGACGCCCGGGACGACGCCGGAAAGCGGACTGGCCTTGATGTCGAAGAGGCCCACGGCGCTCAGGCCGACCAGGACCGTTTTTTCGGCGAATTCCTCGGGAGACACCTGCAGTTTTTGTCCTTCCTGAGACTGGGCGTAAGAGTTGATGACCGCCGCCGCGGGATAGGCCCGGTATGTTCCCGCCGGTCCGAAAAAGCGGATGACCATCCGTCCTTCGTCGTCGACCGGAATCGTCCGGGGATCCAGGCCCGGCCGGTTCGCGGAAGCCAGCGCCCAGGGGACCGAAGGGACGGTGAAGGCGCCGCGGAAGGGGAAAAAGAGCGGGATGCGGCGATAAATCGAATCCCCGTCGGGATTGACCCGGACGTTGGCCGCTCCCCTGGCCGCGTTCAGGATTTCCGGAATGGGCAACGTGACCGACCGGAAAATCTCTCCGTTTCGCCCGGAGACTCCGGCCGGGACGGAGGCCGCCAGGGTTTTCGTCCGGAAAATTTCCCGCCCGGACGGATCGACGCCCGAACCGCTCCCGGACTCTTCCGCGCTGAGAAACACGGGCACGAATACGTTGCCCGCTTCGGCCATCGCGGCCGCGAACGCCTGATCGTCCTCGACGCCGAAACGGGAGCCCTCGGTCATGGTGATATCGAAAAAACAGGCGGTCGCGCCGCCTGAGGCCAGGTGGCGAACGATCGCCCCGTAAAGCTCCCGCGGCCACGGCCAGGTGATCCCCTGGTTGCCGTAAAAATCGAGGCTGTATTGATCGACGAGAATCAGGACGATGTCCTTGGACGCCCGGGCCTGGTCGGCGAACGCGCTCATCCGGGCATCCCACGATTTCCATTCGAGGCGCCGGAAGGCTTGGACCGCGTCCAATCCGAGGACAACGAGAAGAGCCGCCGCCCCGACGGCCAAGCCCCTCGCCCCTCGCTTTTTCAACATGAGGAACACACCGGCCGGAAATCATCCTCCCGGCCGGCTGGCGTCATCGCCAATTCGGGATTCACCGGACCGAAGCGACAGCAGTCTTGAACCGCTGCGACCGGACCGCGACGATGGCCGGAACGGGTTTCAGGCGGTCAATCTCGGAATCCGCCCGGTCGATCCTCTGTTCCGGCGTCGGATGGGTTTTGAACCAGCCCTTGCCGGAAACGGCCGATTTGTCGCCGACCATCGTCGCGAGAAAACGGGTGATCCCGGCCGGGTCGTAGCCAGTGCGGCAGCCGGTCAAGACCGCCGATTCGTCCGCTTCGTATTCGAATTTCCGGTCGTAACCGCGTTCAATCAGCGTCCCGACGATGTCGCCCAAAACGCCCTCGAAAGCGGCCGTAACCTGAGCCAGCTGGGCCGAGCCGTAGGTCTTGATCGCTTCAATTCCGATGGAGGCAAAGGCCCCGGTCAGGTTGGCCTTCCGGATGGACTGGAGCCCGTGCTTGGCCGCCACGTGCCCGACTTCATGGGCGAGAATCAGGGCCAGCGATTCCTCGTCGGGACAACGCTTTAACAATCCCTTGGTGATGAAAATCATCCCGCCGGGGGCGGCCAGGGCGTTGACTTCGTCCGTGTTGAGGACCTGAAAATGCCAGCCGGCGTAAATTTCCGGCCGGTCCGAAAACAAGGCCACCGCGTTTCCGACCTTGTTGACGTACTGATTGAGGGCGGCGTTGTCCAAGGCCGGATAATGGCCGAGAATGAGGGCCGCGACCGACCGGCCGATGTAGTACTCCTCCTCTTCGGTGAAATCGCCGAACGCGGCCCGGAGTTTGCCATAGGCTTTTACAACCTTGTCGCCCTTTTCGATGACGTCTCCGGCCTTTCCCATAATATCGGTTCCCTGTTCGACGAGGCTGCAGCCGCCGAACGCCAGGAGGACGGCCAGGAGAAAACCGGACGCGGCTCGAAGCCGGGCGTTCATCGGCCGCCTCCCTGCCCGCCGAGTTTTCCCTGGTCCAGGAATTCCTTCAACTGCGACATATACATTTTGACCAGGAGCATCCGGTCCACGGCGGGGAAATTCGCCTCGGCGTGACCCGCCCGGTAATTGTCCTCAACCTGCTTGCTGAATCCCTTGCCGGCCAGGGCCACTTCCGAGGCCGTGGCCTGAGTCTTGGTCCCGCCGGCCGAAGCCATCAGAGCATAGCGGGGAACCTCCACCGCGCTTCGATGGACCCAGCCGTTCAGTCCGGTCG
>CAYSGA010000094.1:0-7540 GCA_964430165.1 uncultured Eubacteriales bacterium | reverse complement strand
ACTTGGAAGATCGAGTTGAAGGCGACCAGCCCGGCGGCATATTCGGTGTCGCCCCTGGCCAGTTCGTTCCAGACGATGACCATGGCGATGCAGCGGGCCAGGCCGATCAAGATCAGGCCGTACATATAATGGGGATAGCCGCGAAGGAAAATCACCGCCAGGGCGAACATCAGGAGCGGTCCGATGATCCAATTCTGGATGAGCGAGAGGGAGAGGACCTTGACGTTTCGGAAGACGTCGCCGAGTTCCTCGTATTTGACCTTGGCCAAGGGCGGGTACATCATCAAGATCAGGCCGACGGCGATCGGGATGTTCGTCGTCCCGGACTGGAATTGATTGATGAATCCGACGACGGCCGGGACGAAGTATCCGAGGCCGACGCCGATGGCCATGGCCGCGAAAATCCAGAGGGTCAAATATCGGTCCAGGAACGAAAGCCGCTCCGGAGAGGGGTCACTCATCACAGTCTCCTTTTTATGGTTCATCGGACGAAAAGATAAACGCCGACCAGAATGATGACGACGCCGGCTGCTTTTTGAAGCACGGCGTTGGCTTTTTTCAAGCCCTTGGATTCGATCAGTTTTTTGGCCGCGCCCATGGACGTTCCGGCGACGAGAATCAGGAGCGAATGGCCGAGAGCGTAAACGAAAAGAAGAAGGCCCCCGTACGCCACGTTCCCCTTCTCGGCGACGAAGGCCAAAAGAACGGCCAGGATGGGAACGGCGCAGGGCGTCGAGACGAGGCCGAAGAGAAGCCCAAGCATAAAGGCTCCGAGACGCCCGCGCCCTTTGAACCGGGCCGCGGCCGGAGCGGAAAAATTGAGATGAAAGAGACCTAGAAGATGTGCGCCCATCACCAGGCAAACTAGGGCCAGGGCGTATTTCCAGAAGCGGCCGACGTCGCCGAACATCCGGCCCAACAGGGCCGAAACGAGACCTAACGCCGTGAACGTCGCGGCCAAGCCGAGGACGAAAAACAGGGAGAAAAGAAACATTTTTTTAAATCCACCCGATTCGTTCCGGCCCGCGACCAAGCCGATCATCAGGGGGATCATGGCTAAAACACAGGGATTGGAGGCGGTCATCACGCCGCCCAGGAAGACGGCGGGAACGGCAAGCCACGGATTGTTCTGGAGAAGCAGGGCGACGTCGCCGAACAATGTGTTCATATCGCGGTTTCGCCCTCAGCGGACTCCTTGCTTCTTTAAGAAGGCGACCAATTCGTCTTTAGGGAACAAACCTACGTGGCGGAAGACCTCCTGCCCTGTTTTATCCATAAAGACTTGGGTCGGAATGAGTTGAATGCCGTATTTTCGGCCCGGTTCGGGGTTTTTCCAGACGTCGTAAAAAACGACCTGAACCTGGCCTTCGAACTCGGTGGCAATCTCCCTCATAATCGGCTGCATGGCCTTGCAGGGGATGCATTTATCCGCGCCGATTTCGATGAACGTCACAAGATGCTTGGAAAAATCGATGTCCAGGCGGTCCGTCGCGATGACGAGGCTTTCGGTGACAGCGGAAGTCCCAGCCGCCGCGCTCTGAGGATTTGAAGATGCCGGAGTGGTCGATTCTTTTTGAGCACCGTCTGAACCGCATCCTGCGGCTGCCAAGGTGACGGCCAGAAGAGCGGCCGATAAGGTGAGATGAAATCGTTCCCGCGGAAACGCGTTTTGTTTCTTTAAGAAAGAGGACGAGTAAATACTTGAAAAGAGTTCCAAGGCCTTCATCGTGTTTCTGTCTCCTTTAACAAATTTTTAATCTCCTCGACCGAGGGAAGGCGGCCTCGCTCTTTTCCTTGCCGGCCCGACGTGCCCCGGATCCCGCCGCGAGGCACTTTTTTCTCCGGACCCCTTCCTTCAGGCAGGCGTTGAGTTTTATTCCGTCCTCCGCGCCTTCGCTCGTATCCCGCGCGACTTCACGGAAAAGGCCGAGAAGCGGGGTGATTGTCGCCCGGACGTTTTCGGGAACGTGGTAAATGATCCACTGCCCGTCCCGGGTATCCTCGACCAATCCGGCGTCCCGGAGAATCCGGAGCTGATGGGAGACGCGCGATTGAGCCATCCCGAGGACGAACATCAGCTCGCAGATGCACAAGTCGCGTTCGAGAAGAAGGCGGACGATCCGCAGGCGGGTTCGGTCGGATAGGGCTTTGAAAACCAGGAGGGCGTCGGTCATCGGCGTTGATCTTTTCATGCGGCATCATTATATGATAATATCTTCATATGTTCAAGGTCTGCCTGCGAAAAAAAAGGTCGCTTCCCGAGCTCGGCGGTGCTTTCCGGGAAGGAACGTCTTTCGACACGGCGTGGATTTTTCAGTTTGGCTGGGAGGTCCGAAATGAAAACGATTCGTTTGGATGTTCCGTTTGCCCCGGGCTCGAAAGGACCTGATGTTGAGGTTCTGTTGGACGAGGGCCGGGTCAAGGTCCGCCGGATCGATCTGGCCGCCGGAGCCCGGATTCCCCCTTGTGTCATGAAAGAAGATGTCGTTTTTATCGTGCTTTCGGGCCGGGTCGTTTTTACGTCCGAATCCTCGTCCGAGGCCGTCGAGGCACCCGGGGCCGTCTATATTCCCGGCGGTGACGCGACGCGAAGCATGAAGGCGGAATCCCCGGCCCGGGTCCTGGCGGTTTTATGCCGGGCCCATGACAAAACGGAGTCTGCCGAATGATCTATCTGGCCGTTTTCACCGCGGCGGCGCTCCTGGCCTCCATCATCGCGGATCGACGCCGGACTTGGGCCGGGATCGTATTTGGAGCGCGGATGCTGGTGAAGATTCTACCGGCCCTTGTCCTCATGGTCGCCGCCGTGGGCTTGCTTCTTTCGGCTTTGAACCCCCGATTCCTCGAATCCTTATTCGGGGGGGGAGGCGTTGTTCCCTTCCTCGCCGGATTGGCGGTCGGGGCCGTCGCCCTCATCCCGGGATTCATCGCCTTCCCTCTGGCCGGGCTCCTTAGGTCAAACGGGGTTTCCACCGCAGTCCTGGCCGCTTTTGTAACGAGCCTTCTGATGGTGGGCGTTGTGACTCTTCCCCTGGAATCCCGGTTTTTTGGCCAAAAGGCCGCTTTATGGCGCAATGTTCTGTCGCTCCTTGCAGCCGCCGTCGTTGCTCTGGCGATGTCTCTGGTGCTGACATGAGGGGCGAAAAGTCCGGAATTCGTTTTAAAACGGTTTTGCCGTGGGCGGCCGGCGGAGCCGTTCTTCTTTTATGGACGGCGTCCCGGCTTTGGCCCGTCTTTTCCTTCGGTGAACGCGTCGGCCGGACAAGCCTGGAGATGATCCGCGAAGTGGCCGGGATTCTTCCGGTCATGTTCATCCTGGTCGGCCTTTTTGAAGTGTGGGTGCCGCGGAAGTCCATCGAGCGTTTCCTGGGCCGCGAAGCCGGGTGGAAGGCCGTCCCCTGGTTGATCCTTCTGGCGACGGTTCAGGCCGGGCCGCTGTATGGCGCCTTTCCGGTCGCGCTCGGCCTGGCCCGCAAAGGGTGTTCGCCCCGGAATGTGTTTATTTATCTGGGAGCATTTTCGACCTTGAAAATCCCCCTCTTGACCTTTGAAGTGGGATTCCTCGGCTGGCAATTTTCCTTGGCTCGCGTCCTGCTTTCGCTTCCGGCCTTCATTTTCGTCGGCGTCCTCGTGGATCGCCTCGTTCCAGGGTGGACTCCGCCGGAGTTCCCGGCTTCAAGCCTGAGTCCGGCTCTTTCCCCCAAAATCGAACAGCCTTCGAAAGTATCGAGATAACCGAGAAATCGGGGCTCGATTTTCGGTGTCTTATTTCCAGAGGACTTTGCGGAGGTCCCGGAGGCCATGGGCTTTTTCGATCCGGTCGATGATTCCCGGGTAATCCGCCTCCCGGCCTTCGGCCACGGCCCGCTCCCATTCGGAGAGAAGCGGATCGACTTTGTAGTCGTGTTTTTTTCCAAGAAGGGCGCGGATTCCGCGGAGCGATTGCCAGTGGGTGATGATGATCAGGGCTAGGGCGTAGAAGATGACGTTTGGTCCCGGCAGAAGGGCGGCGATCCCGGTGATCGGGGCGAGAATTCCTTCTCCGATCAGGAGGAGAATCCGCTGGGACCGGCGTTTTTGCAGAAAAAAATGGAACTTCAAATTGACATGCTTTTCCTCCGCTCCGCCGCAGAGGACAGTGACGGCGGTTTCCGGGATGCGGAGGGCTTTGGCCAACGCCTCCTCCTGCCGAAGGGTCCGGGCGGGCAGAAGCATGAGTTTTTTCTTGGCCGCTTCCCAAACGGCCTTGGTTTTGGAGAATTTGGCCGGCATCGGCCCCGGCGGTTCGGAACAGAACAGCCGGTGGTTTTTTCGGGCGTCCTTGACGAAAAAATAAGTGATCATCTTTCAAATCTTTCCGGATGGAGAAGCCGGGCCAGGTCTTCGAGGGAATCGAACAGGCGCGGACCGAAGCGGCTGGCCGCGTTCTCGTCCAGTTTTAAAATCCGGTCGTTCCGGACGGCGGCCGTCTCCCGTACGCCGGGGCGATTTTTCAGCCAGGCCCGGGTTCGGGCGAAATCCTCTTCGGACCGGGCCAGGACGACGATCAGGTCGGGGTTGTCCCCGACGAGGCTTTCAACTCCGTATTCGAGCCAGTTTTTCGACAGGCCGGACGTCACGCTCGTTCCCCCCGCTTTCTCGATCAGGTCGGTGAAATAGCTTTCCCGCCCGCAGGTCCACAGGCCTTCCCCCTGAAGCTTGAGAAAAACGCGCGGCCGGGCGGCGAAGTCCGAGAGGGCGGAGGCGACCCGGGCCGCCCTGTCCGTCAAAGCCCGGGCCAGAACCCCGGCTTCGGCCGTCCGGCCGACGACCGCTCCGATTTTTTCGACGAGGGGTGGAATTTCTTCGAGCCGGTATCCGATGTCCAGGACAAAGACGCGAAGGCCCAGGCCGTCCAGCCGTTCGATCCTTTCCAGGGGATTGCCGCGAAAGGCTACGATGAGATCGGGGGCGACGTCCCGAATCCGTTCGATGTCCGGGTCGAGAAAGCCGCCGATTATGGTTTTTTCCGTCGCCTCGGGCGGGTAGTCGCAATACCGGGTGACCCCGGTCACCTGGCCGCCGGCGCCGAGGGTGAAGAGAATTTCGGTGATGTTCGGGGCGAGTGAAACGACGCGTTTCGGTCGGATGTCCGTCCGGAATTCCTTCCCCCGGTCGTCGCGGACGACGTGTTGAGATTCTGCGTATGCCCGGCAGCCAATCCCCCGATCGTCGCGGGCGACGGGGATTTGGCCGAAGAGCGGAAGGATCAGCGCCGCAAATGCCGGAAAAAAAAGCCGGGACGTTTTGCCGGGCCGCGTTTTCATCTTCTTAAGAGTAGGGCCTTGCGGCCGGTTTTGCAAGTGAAGAACCGGCCTTGCTTGCAAGGCGAAGACCCGCGTTTCCCGGGCGGCCTACTTTTCCTGGGCGATCAACAGCGTCTTCGGGTCGAGTTTTAAAGGCAGGATGCCCGCCGGCGGATGATCGTGGTCCTTGACCACCCGGATTTCGACCGCGTCGCTCTTGGCCTCGAGGGTGACCAGGACGTCGATCTGTCCGGCGTGGGGCGCGAGAAGGACCGGCGTTCCGTCCGGTCCGAAAAGATCGCCGCCCGTTTCCTTGAGGGAGGCGCTGAACCAGAGCTCGAGGCCCATCCGGCCGGCGAACTCCTTGAACCGGGCGAGGTCGGCCGGTTCGGCCAGGCCGAAATCGTACCCGTCGACGATGATCGACTCGGCGTTGAATTTCCCTCCGGTGATCATGGCCTCGAGACTGCGGAGAACCTGCTCGGTCTTCATGCCGTCCTGTTTGAAATTCATGATGACCCGGTTCTTGATGATCTCGTCGTGGACGGCCACGGCGTCGCGCAGGCGGTGGTTCTTGGCGATTTCCTTGAAGATGTCCTCGTACCAGGTGATGATGTAATCGACTCGGCTGGCGTAGGACACGTGGATGACGGACTTCCCCTGGAAGAGCTTGTCCGTGGCGATATGGACGAGGCAGGCGGTCTTGCCCACGC
Source organism: uncultured Eubacteriales bacterium (assembly GCA_964430165.1). Taxonomy (GTDB): domain Bacteria; phylum Acidobacteriota; class Aminicenantia; order Aminicenantales; family UBA4085; genus JAAZPG01. The sequence goes on along the minus strand of CAYSGA010000094.1, from coordinate 1,542 downwards.
CCTTCGGCGAGGCGAGGACGGCCAGAGCGCCGGGGCCCGGGCCGCCGTGGGTGGATTCCTCGAAGACCCGCAAGGGGCTGCGTTTGATCAGGTGTTTTTTGACCATCGGCGGTTCTCTCCTCACTTGGCCTCGCGGGCCTTTTTTTCGGCGTGCTGTTTCTGCAGTTCCTCGGCCACGGCCGCGGGGACGCGGCCGTACTTGAGAAACTCCATCGTGAACTCGGCCTTGCCCTGGGTCAGGGACCGGAGCTGGTTCGAATATCCGAACATCTCGCTGAGGGGCACTTCGGCGTCGACCCGGGAGAAGCTCCCGTCCTCGATCGAGCTGACGATCATCCCCCGGCGCTGGTTGATCGAGCCGAACACGGCTCCGGCGAATTCCGTCGGGCCCTCGACCGAGACCTTCATCACCGGTTCGAGAATCTGGGGTTTGGCCTTGGCGTATACCTGGCGGAACGCGCCGAGCGCGGCCGCCTGGAAGGCGTTGTCCGAGGAATCGACTTCGTGATATTGGCCGTCGGTGAGGACAACCCGGACCCCGGTGACCGGGAATCCGATCAGGTTGCCCTTCTTGACCGCGGTTTTGAAGCCTTTGTCGCAGGAGGGGATGAATTCCCTCGGGATGCGCCCGCCCTTGATTTCGTTGACGAACTCGTAGTTTCCTTCGGCCGACGGTTCGATATGGCCGATGACCCGGCCGTACTGGCCCGCTCCGCCGGTCTGTTTTTTGTGGGTGTAGTCGAATTCGACCTTGCGGGTGAGGGCTTCCCGGTAGGCGACCTGCGGTTGTCCGGTTTCGACCTCGGCGTTGTATTCGCGTTTCATCCGTTCGACGTAGACGTCCAGATGGAGTTCGCCCATGCCCTGGATGATTGTTTCGTGCGATTCCGGGTCGACGAAAGTTCGGAACGTCGGGTCTTCCTTGGTGAACCGGTTCAGGGCCTTGGCCATCCGGTCGAGCGTTTTCTTGTCCCTGGGCTTGATCGCCAGCGAAATGACCGGTTCCGGAACGAAGATCGAGGTCATGGAATAGTCGAGCGAGGGGTCGGTGAAGGTGTCCCCGGACGCGCAGTCGACCCCGAATAGGGCGGCGATGTCGCCGGCGGTCGCTTCCGGGATGTCCTCCATGTGGTCGGCGTGCATCCGGATGAGGCGGCCGACCTTGATTTCCTGCCCGGACCGGGTATTGACGAGCTCCGTCCCTTTTTCAACCCGGCCCTGATAGACGCGGATGTAGGTCAACTGGCCGTAGGGTCCGTCCTCGAGTTTGAAGGCAAGTAGGACGGCCGGGGCGGCCGGGTCGGTGGTCAGGACGACCTCGACGGGGGCGCCGGGTTCTCCGGATCGGTCGAGGGCGACGTTTTTAACCTCGCTCGGATCGGGGAGATAACGGACGATGCCGTCGAGCAGCGTCTGAACACCCTTGTTTTTGTAGGCCGAGCCCAGAAAGACCGGGGTCAGCTTCCGGGCGATCGTCCCGCGCCGGACGGCCGCGTGGATCAGGTTTTCGGTGACCCGGTCCTCGAGGATGGCCTCGGTCAG
>CAYSGA010000093.1:0-7616 GCA_964430165.1 uncultured Eubacteriales bacterium | reverse complement strand
GGTATGCGGGCGCGACGAACAGGTGCCGGGGCACTTGCTCCATGGCCTCGAGCACCCGCCTGTCCCGGATATCGCGGGACTCAAGCTGCCCGACCACCATGGCCCGGCGCCGGGCGGCGTAGTTTTCATCCTCGTTCCGGGTCCCGGCCGGCCGCTCCGCGGAGAAAAGAAAACCGGCCAACACAAAAACCAATACTCCGGCAACGGTCCAAGAGCCCATGCCGGTATTATAATCCGAACCGGCACCATAATCTAAAATCTATAAAGGGAAGGCCGTATCCCCCTTTTTTTTCGGGAGGATGTCCCCCTCCTTACTTTGCGCGGCCGGACGAATTTGCCCGTAAACATCGCCGGGTCAATGAGTTATCGCTCCGCGAAAAAAAAAGAAAGAGATCGCCTGTTCTTTCGTCTAAAATGTGGAGGTTGTTTTGTACTCCGCGATCGTTTCGCATTTTTTCCAGGAGGTCCCGACAAGCCATGAAACACCGTATCCCGATACTCGCCGTCCTTCTATTGGCGGCGATATTTCTTCCCGCCCATCCGGCCCAGGAAGCAGATACCCTGAACCTGTCTTTGCCGGAATGCATCCAGAAGACGTTGAAGAACAACCTCGGCCTGGCGGCCGATCTCCTGACGCCCGAAATCGCCGAGGCCGTCGTGTCCCTGGCCGGAGAAAAATTCATGCCGTCGCTGGCGCTTTCCTACAGCCGGCAGGACAACGCTTCCGCCTCCTATTCGTTCCTGGACGCCGCCGGAGCCGCCGTGTCCACGCTCCAGAATGATTATTCCTCCCTTTTTTCTCAGGCTCTTCCTACGGGGGGAACCCTGACCATGAGCCTCAACGGCTACAAGTCGGACACCACCCGACAATTCCAAACCATCAATCCGCGTTTTTCCAGCACCCTCAGGTTCAATTTCTCCCAGCCTCTGCTCAAGGATTTCGGCTGGAAGGTGAGCCGCCGGGAGGTCATCCTGGCCCGGAACAACCGCGATATTTCCGAAAACAATCTTAGCGAGACGATGGAGGATTACGTCTATCGGGCCAAGAGCGCCTACTGGAACCTGGTCTACGCTCTGGAAAACCTGAAAGTCCGGCAGCAATCCCTGAAACTGGCCCAGGCGCTCCTGGAAATAAACAAGGCCGAGGTCGAGGCGGGCGCCCTGCCGCCCATCGAGGTCCTGACCGCCCAGGCGGACGTATCGACCCGGGAAGCGGACATCCTCGAGGCGGAAGCCATGGTCCGAAACAGCGAGGACCTCCTGAAAACTCTCATGAACCTCCAGGCGGAGAACCCCCTGGCGGTCTCTCTCCATATCCTCCCGTCGGATTCTCCCTCCGTCGCCGAACCGGACATCGACCTCGACGCAGCCCTCCGCGAAGCCTATGAAAACCGCCCCGACCTCCGGGCGTCCCGGATCGGACTGGACACGAGCCAATTCATCTTGAAATACACCCGGAACCAGCTTGCGCCCGACCTGCGCCTGCAGGCCGCGGTCTGGAGCCCGGGCATTTCGGGGACCCAGATCCTTTACCAGGACGGAAACGCCCTGTCCGGAGTCATCATCGGGGTTGTCCCGGCCGGCGGCAGCCAGGCCTTGAAAGACGCCCTGGATTTCAGATACAAGAACTGGTCCCTCGGGCTGAGCTTGAACATCCCCCTGAGCACCGTCTTCTCCCGGGCTTCGGTGGCCCAGGCCAACCTCGCCCTCGAGCAGGCCCAGCTGCGGATGAAAAACCAGGAACAGCAGATCTTTCTCGAAATCCGGACCGGGGTCCGGACGGTCGAGACCAACTACCTGCGGATCCAGGCCTACCGGGTCGCCCGGGAAAACGCGGCCAAAAAGCTCGAAGCCGAGGAGGAGAAGTTCAAAGTCGGGCTGAGCACGAATTACTTCATCCTCCAATACCAGAGGGACTTAGCCACGGCCATGACTATGGAATTGAAGTCCATCGTCGACTATAATATTTCCCTGGCCGCTCTTTTCCGGGCCCAGGGCAAGGGCCTGGAGATGGAACGCGGCGCCCCCCTCGAAGGAATCGCGGGGATGGCTGTTTCCGAAAAATAACCCGATCCCTGAGACGCATTCATTTCCATGAACATAAACAAATCCCAAACGAGAGTCGCCATGCCGAAAAAATCGATCATCCAAACCGTCCGCCGGACGAAGCCCGCGGTTAAAGTCGTTCTCGCCGCCGCCCTGATCCTGACCGGGTGGGGCGTCTACAAACTTTTCTTCGCCAAAGGCGGGGAAGCGGCCGAAGGCCCGCAGGGAATCACGGTCGCTGTGGAAACCACGGCCGTTCGCCGCGGCCCCATTCGGGACCTTGGCCTGTTTTCCGGCACCCTGATTCCCAAAACGAGCTTCACCGTCGCCCCCAAGATTTCCGGCAAGATCAAGCAGCTCCTGGTCGATATCGGCGACACCGTCCGGCAGGGCCAGCTGGTCGCCGTTCTCGAAGACGACGAGTACCGGCAGCAGGTCGCCCAGGCCGAGGCCGACCTCCGGGTGGCCCAGGCCAACCTGGCCGAGGCGAAAAGCACCCTGGAGATGGTCAAGCGGGACCTCGAACGGACCCGTTCGCTCCACGCCAAGGGGATCCAGTCGGATTCGCAGTTGGATTCTGCCGTCGCCCAATACGAGGCCCAGGAGGCGCGCACCAACGTCGGCCAGGCCCAGGAGGCCAACCGGACGTCGGCTCTCGAAACGTCCCGCCTCCGTCTCTCCTACACCCTGATCCGGGCCTCCTGGGAGCGGGGAAGCTCGGTCCGCTACGTCGGCGAGCGCTTCGTGACCGAGGGGTCGATGCTGTCCACCAACAGCGCGATCCTGTCGATCATCGAGCTCCACCCGATTACGGCCGTGATCTTCGTTACCGACCGGGATTCCTACCGTCTCCAGCCCGGGCAGGAAACGGCCATCCTGAGCAGCTCCTTTCCCGACGAATCCTTCGCCGGGCGCGTCGCCCGGATGTCGCCGCTGCTTAACGAAACGTCCCGCCAGGCCCGCGTGGAAATCGAGATCCAGAATCCGGATAGCCGGCTCAAGCCCGGGATGTTCATTACCGCCCAGGTCGAATACGCCCGGCGGGCCGAGGCAACCCTCGCCCCGCTCAGCTCCATCGTCCAACGCGGCGGACGGTCCGGGGTTTTTCTGGCCGATTCCGGGACGATGAAGGTTAAATTCGTCCCGGTGAAGACCGGAATCGTCGCCGGCGAATGGGCCGAAGTGGTCGAGCCGTCCGGGCTTTCCGGAGAAGTCGTCACCCTCGGACAGCATCTCCTGGAGGACGGGGTCGGCGTGATTATGCCGCAGGCAGCGGCCGGCGTCCCCGCCGGAAAAGGACAGGCCGGAAATCCCGCCGCGGGAGAAAAGAGATGACCATCTCCGAATTTTCCATCCGCCGTCCCGTCTTCACGGTGATGGTCACCCTGGTCATCATCGTCGTCGGAGGCGTCGCCCTCAGCCGTCTGCCCATCGACCTGATGCCCGAGATCACCTTCCCCACGATCAACGTCAGCACATCCTACGAGAACACCGGGCCCGAGGAAATCGAGGAGCTTATCACCCGGCCCATCGAGGAGGCCATGAGCGCCGTCCCCGGCGTCGAGGAGGTCTTTTCCACCTCCTCGGAAGGCAGCAGCACGGTCCGGGTCACCTTCGATTGGGGCACCGACCTGGACGCCGCTTCCGACGACATCCGGGAGCGGCTGGACCGGGTGATCGGGCGCCTGCCCGAGGACATCGACCGGCCGACGCTCCGGAAATTCGACCCGGCCCAGATGCCTATCCTCCAGATCGGCGTCCTCAGCAACCTGGACCCGATCCAGACCCGGCGAATCATCGATGAGCAGATCATCTACCGGCTCGAACGCGTCCCCGGCGTCGCCTCCGTCACGGCCTACGGCGGGCGCGAACGGGAAATCCAGGTCAACCTCATGACCGATAAAATCAAGGCCCTCGAGATCCCCATGGATACGATCATATCCAAGATCCGCCAGGAGAACATCGACCTGCCCATCGGCCAGATCGAGAAGGGCAACTACGAAATCCTTCTCCGGATCCCGGGCGCCTACACCGACCTCGACCAGATCCGGAACACGGTCGTGGCGTTCCGGAACGGGTCGCCGATCCTGCTCAAGGAAATCGCGACCGTCGAGGACACCTTCCGAAAAATCACCCGCGTCGTCCGGATCAATGACACCCCGGGAACGCGGATCGCCATCAACAAGCAATCGGGCGAGAACACCGTCGCCGTGGCCGAGGGGATCAAGTCCGAGCTGGCCAAGATCCAGGAAGACATTCCCCAGATCCGGCTGATCATCGTGACCGACAGCGCCCAGTATATCCAGCGGGCGATCAACAACGTCGGTTCCTCCGCCCTCTACGGCGGGGTTCTGGCCGTCTTCGTCCTCCTGTTCTTCCTGGGCAACGTCCGGAGCACGATGGTCATCGGGGCGGCCATCCCCATTTCCATCATCGGGACGTTCGCCCTGATTTACTTCGGCGGTTTCACTCTCAACATCATGACCCTGGGCGGCCTGGCCCTGGGAGTCGGGATGATGGTCGACAACGGCATCGTCGTCCTGGAAAACATCTACCGCCTGCACGAAGGCGGGACGCCCGTTCGCCAGGCGTCCATCCTGGGTAGCCAGGAAGTCACGGCAGCCATTATCGCCAGTACCTTGACTACCCTGGCCGTGTTCATGCCCATGGTTTTCATCCGGGGGATGGCCGGCATCATGTTCAAACAACTGGCCTACGTGGTCAGCTTCTCCCTGATTGTTTCCTTGTTCGTCGCCTTGACCCTGGTGCCGATGCTCTGCAGCCGGTACCTGAAGGTGGAGAAGGTCGAATTCGGCTCGGCCCCTGGTTTCCACGTCAAGTTCGTCCGGATAACCCGGGGGGTGGTCGGCCGGCTGGAGAAGGCCTACCGACGCCTGCTTGAGTACGCCCTCAACCACAAGGCCGTGATCCTGGGAAGCGCGGCTTCGCTGCTCGTCGTCAGCCTTTTCCTCATCCGGGTCGTGGGGAACGAGTTCATGCCCGCAACCGACGAGGGCGAGGTCCGGGTGACCGTGGAAATGGAAGTCGGCACCCGCCTGAACCTCATGGACGAGAAAATAAAGGCCGTGGCCGGCATCATCCGAAGCAAGACCCCGGAAATGACCAGCATCGAGGAAAGCGCCGGCGGCAGCTGGTGGCGAAGCGGATCGAACACGGGCAACATCACCGTCAAGCTCGTCCCCAAGAACAAGCGTTCACGGTCGAGCGAGCGGGTCGCGAACGACCTCCGCCGCGACCTGATGAACATTCCGGGCGTTATCATCCGCACCCGGGCCAGCGGCGGCCAGCAGGGCATGGCCCTGCGCGGCGGAGGCGGGACGGAGCGGCTCCAGGTCGAAATCCGCGGCTACGACCTCACCGTCGCCGAGTCCCTGGCCCAGCAGGTTAAAAAAGTCGTGGAAGGCGTCTCCGGAGTGACCGACGTCCGGATCAGTCGCGACCCGGGAAACCCGGAAGAGTTGTTCATCGTCGACCGCAAGGCGGCGGCCGACATGAAGCTTTCGATCACTCAGATCGGGCGGACGATTCAGACCATTTTGATGGGGACCCAGGCCACGATGTTCCGCGAAGGCGGCCGCGAATTCCGGGTCCTGGTCAAGGTGAAGGACTCCGAATTCCTGTCCATCGACGAAATCCTCGACCTGACCCTGACCAATTCCGAAGGCCGGCCGGTCAGCCTCCGCAACGTCGCAAAAGTCCAGCCGCGACGGGGCCCGGTCCGGATCGAACGGCGCGACCGGGAACGGGTCATCACCGTCTCAAGTGAAATCGCCGACCGGGACATGGGCTCGGTCATATCCGACGTCCGACAGGGTTTGCGGTCGGTCCCGACCCCGCCGAGTTTCGCCATCAGTTTTACGGGGGATTATGAAGAGCAGCAAAAGGCCTTCCGGGAGCTCCTGGTGAGCATCATCCTGGCCCTGCTCCTGGTCTTCATGATCATGGCCATGCTCTACGAATCCGTCCGTGACCCGTTCGTCGTCATGTTCTCCGTGCCCCTGGCGGTCATCGGGGTCGTTCTGATGTTATGGATCACCGGAACGACGTTCAACATGCAGTCCTATATCGGCTGCATCATGCTCGGCGGGATCGTCGTCAACAATGCCATCCTTCTCGTCGACTATACGAACCTGCTCCGACGCCGGGACGGGATGGGCCTCCGGGAGGCCATCATTGAGGCCGGCCACCGCCGGCTCCGGCCCATCCTGATGACGGCCTCGACGACGATTATCGCCATGATCCCCCTGGCCATGGCCCTCGGTGAAGGCGCGGAAGCCCAGGCCCCGCTGGCCCGGGCGGTCGTCGGCGGGTTGACCAGCTCAACCCTGATCACCCTGGTCGTCGTCCCCGTCGTGTATTACCTTTTCGAACACAAGCGGGACAAGAGCGAAAAAAAGACAGCCTGAATCCGAGGTTGATTCCGAAGTCCGCCGTCCGGGACGCGGCCGCGCCCCGAATCGGAGCCCCATTCATCCGACAACGGATCGGCGCGAACCTTTTGCCCCTCTAGAGCGTATATCCTGATGAGACGACGGCCTCGGTCGAAATTCGCGCGTCGTCCCGGCTTCGGAGGATGGCCCCATGAACGCAAAACAAAGACAAATCCTGACGGCAACTGCCCTGGCAGCAGCGATTTTCCTTCCCGCATCGCTTTTCGCCCTGACGACGCTCGATTTGGCCGTCACCGCGAAACCTCCTCAAATCGACGGAAAACTCAATTCGGGGGAATGGGACGGCGCCTACACAATGACGGATTTCAAGACGTTCTCGCCGGATTACGGCAAGGACCCCACCCAGAAGACGGAAGCCTATTTCCTGTACGACGCGGATAATCTCTATTTCGCCTTTCGGTGCTACGACACGGAACCGTCCAAAATCAAGGCCTCCCTGGCCAAGCGGGACGACATGTACGCCGACGACTTCGTCGGCATCGTGGTGGACACATACAACACGATGCAGAACGGCTACGCCTTCCTGGTCAATCCCCTGGGCATCCAGGGCGACGGGATGATGACGACCGACGGAAACGTGAACGGCGAACAGGATTTTATCTGGGACAGCAAGGGACAGCTCGACGAGCAGGGCTATATCGTCGAGTACCGGATTCCGCTTCAAAGCATCCGCTTTCCGTCCGGAAATACGATCACCATCCGGTTGGCTTATTTCCGCCAGATCGTCCGGACGTCGGAAACGGCCAGCGCCCCGGCCGTGTATCCCGACAAGGGCAGCATGCTCTCCCAGTCCCAGCCCATCGCGGTTACAGGGCTGAAATTCAAGCGCGTCATCGAGATCCTCCCGGCCGTCACCCACAGCGATCGGAAGGCCGCGGATCAAGGCTCCCTCCAAAGCGAAGAACGGACGACCGACCTCAGCCTGACCGCGAAGGTCGGCCTGACGACGGACCTGACCCTGGACGCGGCGATCAATCCAGACTTTAGCCAGGTAGAGTCGGACGCCGGCCAGGTCGACGTCAACCTCCGTTACGCTCTCTACTATTCGGAAAAACGGCCGTTTTTCCTGGAAGGGAACGAAATTTTCGATATCTCCGG
>CAYSGA010000092.1:0-7644 GCA_964430165.1 uncultured Eubacteriales bacterium | reverse complement strand
CAGGTCCTGTACAACGTCGAAAACGCTCGCTACACGATCGCCACTGGCGAGGTCCCGATTGTCGGCTTCAGCCGGACGCCGCCCGGGTTCAAATTCTGGATCCCGGCCACGCTCTTCATCATCGTCATCGGCTGGATCTGGGGCGGCTGGGCGGCCGCCGCCGGGCAGAGCATCTTCGCCCTGTTCGCCGGCCGGGCGGCCGACGCGGCCAATCCCGCCGAGGTCGAGGCCTACCGGCTGATCGCCGTCGGCCTGATGTTCCTGTCGCTTCTGATCTACACGTTCGGAAAGAAAATCGCCCGGACGCTGGAACTCGTCGACACGTTCATGGTGTTTTTCACCCTGATTTCAGTCGTCGTCCTGGCCATCGTCTTCGCCCCGGCGGCGCTGTGGGGCGAAATGCTTAAAAGCATGGTGACGCCGGCGGCCCCGCCCGCGGGCATCGACCCCCTCCTCCTCGGCTCCATCATCGGCTACACCGGTTTCGGCGCGGGGATGAACTTCTTGCTGATCAGCTATTACCGCGATCACGGCTACGGCATGGGGCACAAGGTCGGATTCTTCTCCGGCCTGGTCGGCGGGAAAAAACAGAACGTGTTGCCGTCCGGGGTAACTTTCCGCGAGAGCCCGCAAAACCATGCGGTCTGGAAGCGCTGGCTCCGCTTCCTGCTGACGGACCAGTGGGGCGTCTTCTTCGTCGGGGCGATGATCGGCATGTTCGTCCCCAGCGTTCTGGTCCGGGCCCTGGCGTCCGCTCCCGGGGCGGCCGCCCCCACCACCGCGAACATCCCCGTGTATGCCGCGACCGAGCTGGGAAAGCAGGGGGCGTTCTTCTTTTTCTTTCTGCTGATCATCGGGGCAATGGTCCTCTTCAAGACGCAGACGTCGGTCCTGGAGATACTGATCCGCAACGTGACGGATGCGGCGATCGCCGTGAGCCCGCGGCTGCGCCGGAGGATCAACGGCGACCCGCGCCGAGCCTACTACCTGACGGCGGTGCTGTTCATCGTCGGGATTTCGGTCATCATCCACCTGGCCCTGCCGGCCCAGCTTCTCCAGATCGCGGGGAACATGTCGACCCTGGCCTCGCTCATCTACCCGGTCCTGCTGATTTACCTGAACACGAAGCTGCCGCGGCCGGCCCGGGCGCGGTGGTGGTCGATCGTCGCCCTGATACTGAATATCGTGTTCTTCGGATTTTTCTTTGTGAACTTCGCTTCCTCGGTTCTCACCGGGCAGCCGATTTTCACGTTTTAAGCGGATCGGCTCTTTTCATTCGCGACCCGACCCGTGGCCTGAAATCGGGGAATGAGTAACCTGGCACCGATTAGCAGGCACCGGTTATTTGGATCGCGCCGGGCCTTATTTCATCTTCTTCGCTTCGTAAACTCCATCGGGCTGGAAGATTTCGAATCCGGTGACGGTGCCTTTGTCGTCCTCGAGGAAGAGGACGCTTACGATGCTCGCTTGTTTGAGGATGAATTCCCCGCCCAGGTCTGGCTCAAGTTCGTAAACGATCGCGGTCGGACTTGTGACGGTCAAGACGTTTCCGCGAAGGCTGACCGTGATTGTTCCTCCCGACATTTCATAGCGGCCGATGTATTTCCGGAGGAAGGCTGGATCGGACTGACGGGCGTCGGGCTTTTTGGCGAAAACGATATCGTCGACCGATGCTTCAAATGCGGCGACCAGGCTCGCCACGCGGCCGTTGACGTCGGTACGAAACGTCATCTTGAAATCGGCGAAAGTCGGGTCGGAAATTTTTGTCCCGTTGAAAGTTTCATAATGCCAGTGGTCGAGATTGGTGGAGATGTCGTTGTAGACGAAGCTGAGGCGGCCGTCGGAGAAATTGATCGTGAGATCGCCGTACCCCGGATGGAAATAAGCGCCGGCGTAATCGGCCAGGGGATGGGCAGGTTTCGTGCCTTTGATTTTCCGAATGGCTTTCTTTTCGCCCGCTTTTTTGGATTCTTCTTCGGCTTTTCGTTGCTCTTTCGCCGCGTCGGCGATCCAATTGCGGGTTTCTAGGTCCAAAATCCGGTCGGCGGCGATCCGGACGAGGAGCTCGGGATAGCTCGTACCGTTCATGTTGGTCAGGACGACGAATCCCAACCCGTCGTCGGGGAGGAAGGAGACGAGGGCGGAGAAGCCGTCTATGTTGCCGCCGTGATGGACCCGGCGATGGCCACGGTAAACGTCCGTCATCCATCCCATCCCGTAGGAAATCGCGGTGACGTCCAAAGTCACGGGGGTGCGGCCCATGACCATGTGGGGTTGATGCATGTCGGCCACGGTCGCGGAGTTGAGAAGGTCTTTTCCGTTGAATTTGCCGTCGGCCAGATGAACCGTCACCCAGTTGGCCATTTCCGTGATGCTGGAATTGATCGCTCCGGCCGGCCCGACCGTCGTGATGTCGCGGAAGGGAATCTTCTCAATCTTTTTTTCGCGGTAATCATAAGGGAGGGCGAAATCGCCGTCTTTTTGCGAATCGAGGACGGAGAAATTGGACCGGTTCATGCCCAGCGGCTCGAAGACGAGCGAGCGGACGGCGTCTTCCCAAGATTTGCCGGTCAACGTTTCGAGAAGATACCCGGCGGTAAGAAACATGAGGTTGTTATATTGCCATTTCTCCCGAAGGCCGGCCGAGGGTTGGAGGTAGGCCAGCGCGCGGACCAGGTCTTCGCGGGACGCGGTTTTGTTGTTGTACCAGAGCAGGTCGTGGCGGGGGAGGCCGGAGCGATGGGTCACCAGGTCGCGCACCGACAGATGTTCCCCGGCGTCCTTGTCGTACAGCCGGAACCAGGGGATGTAGGTCCGGACCGGCGTGTCCCAGGCGACTTTTCCCTCGTCGACCAGTTTTCCCAAAGCGAACACGGTGAAGGCCTTCGATGAGGAGCCGATGGCGAAGATCGTGTCGGGGGTAACGGGGAGTTTGTTCTCCACATCCTTGAATCCGAATCCTTTGGCGTAAACGACCTTGTCGTTTTTAATGACGGCGATGGCCGCTCCCGGGACATGAAACACCGGGAGGGCGTCCTCGGCGATTTTATCGAACCCTTCCAGGGCGGCCCGGACCTTGACCGTGGGGTCCCCGCCGAGGTCCAGGGTGAAGGGGTAGCTCCCGCCGCTCTGGGTGAACGTCCCGGTCATCTTTTTGCCGTCGGCGGAGATTTCGCCCTTGAAGGTCGGCTCTCCGGGAACGCCCTGGATCTGGAACGTCGCCTGGTTTCCCTGAAGGACGATTCCGGTCAGGGGGAGATCCTGGGCTTTTTGAACGGGGATCGTGATATCGCCCGTCCAGGCGCCGTCTTTGAGGGCGAAATCAACGTTGATTTCCATTTTCTGCCCGGGAATTTCCAGGACCCCTTCCCAGTGGCCGGTCAGGGTCGCGGACGTTTCCGCCTGAGGGGTTGCGGTGGGAAGCGGGGCGGCCGATAGGGGGGCCCCCGCGGCGAAAACGAAAAGGAGCGCTGAAAGGGCGATGAGGGCGGATTTGAGTGGGGCTCTTTTCATCGGTACTCTCTCCCTGAAAAGGAATTGCGGCCCGGGTTTCGGGGCGTGTTATATTATACGATTTTTTCGCGCCGGAAGTTGGGTTTCAAATTTCTTCCATATGGTAGTTGGGATTCGTTTTTGTCATTTCCAGAAACCAGATTTTTGTGAATTCTTCGAGTATAATCTTGGTTATTTCAGACATCATTTCTTCGCTAAAATCCGGACAAACCGCTCGCAATCGGGGATAAGATTTTTCCAGGGTGGAGGAAACCAGGACGGCGAAACATTCATCATAATCTTTCCGATAGGTCTCGGCATAGGTGTTGATCCATTCATTGACGGCTTCAGGGCCGGGATCACATCCCTTTTCAATCCCTTTGAACCATTTGTGTTTCAGAGCTTCCCGGATCTGATTTCTCATCAATGTCTTCATGTCCATGGGGCGCCCTCCGGCTGACAGGGGATATTCTATCACCGATATGGCTGGAGATGTTCCTCCAGAAACGCCCAGATCAGGTTCAGGGAGTCGCGCTGGGCGGGAGTGTTTTGCAGGGCGGTCTTTTCCTCGTTGACCAGGCGGTCGAACCGGTGCCGGCCCGGCGGGTCGACGTAGATTTTCGTCTCGGCCAGGCGGGGGATATGGTATTCCAGGGCGTGGATCATCATCTGGTCCTCGACGAAATAGACATCGTCGTCGTTGGTCGAGACGTGGACCCGGACCGGGACCTTGATTTTATCGAGGTGATAGACCGGCGAACGTTCGATATAGATGTCCCGCTTTTCGTAAACTCCTCCGCCGATCCGCTTCTGGGCGATAAAATCCTCCTCGTATGAAGGGTCCAGGTAGGCCAGGCGAAAGACGAGGTTGGTGACGGGCACGCCGGCGTAGCCGCACTTGAGGGTTTTGCCCTGGTCGCGGATAAGGGAATGGAGGGTGATGAAGCCGCCGTGGCTCCAGCCGATCATTCCGATCCGGTCCGGGTCGACTTCGGGAATTTCGGCCTTGAGGTAATCGGCCGCGGCCATCGAATCCTCGACCTCGTATCCGCCGTAGTCGATGGCCTCGTAAAACTCCGCGCCGTAGCCCGTACTGCCGCGGTAGTCCGGGGCGACGACGACGTATCCCCGGTCGACGGCTTCATGGACCAGCGGGATTTGATTGGAGGCGAAGCTCGCGTGGACGCCGCCGTGAACCCAGATGAGCGCGGGGCGGGTTTTCGGTCCGGAAGACGGGGCCGGGCGGAACACGTAGGCCGGAATCACGAGGCCGTCGACCGGACTGGGATAGGAGACCTTGGCGAGATTCAGGCCGGCCTCGCGGCTCAGCTTTTCAATCAAGGCGTCGTCGATTTTTTTTGCCTCGATGTCTTTTTTGTGCCGTTCGACCATCCCGTCGCGCCGGAGTTCGACCATCCGGGCTTTCACGTCCTTTATTTTTTGTTGAAGGGCCCGGTATTCGCGGAGCTCGTTCGGGGTAAGGTCGACTTCGTCTTGCGGAACGGTCTGCGGTGGGGGAGTGGTCCGGGGCGGCGGAGTTTGTTGAGGCCGGGCCGCCGCCGCGAACGGAATCGCTCCGGGAACGACGGTCAGAAACGCGGCGAGCATGAATCCGAAACGGGTTTTAAAACGACGCATCTCTTTCTCCTTATGGATTCGCTTCATCAAGCCTTATGTCTCCACAATGTCCCGGCTCTTATGATTTCCGCCGGGTTCCTTCCTAAGATACAGGGGAATTCATGCTATCGTCTCGCGAGCGATTTTGTCAAACGTTTCCGGGAACCTATTCGGAAGATTGCTCCCGTTTGCAATTGACCTTTTATTCCAGATGGAGCAATTCTTTTCCGTCGTTTTGAAATGCCTGTTCAACTTTGGCGGAAGGATTCTTGGAATTCGCGATCTGCGCCGGTTACTAATAGCAGCAAACGGGGGGGAGTTGCTTTGACGATTTTCGAATAAACACAAATTATTGATTTTAATAAAAATAGCTATGTTTATTAATAATATTAAGATAAATATTAATTAAATTAATGAAACCGCTTGACAAATATTAATTTTAATTGTATATTCACGTCTGAAAATGAGTTAATTGAGGATTCAAATGACCCAAGATTGGAACGAATTGATCAAATTGACCCGAGGAGCCCCTTTCACCGTCGAGAGGATCAGGCTCAAGGACAAAGATATCGCGATCGAGGGGAGCTTCGAACTTCCTCCTCTGGCCGGGTTGAAGGCTGAAGACCTTCTCTTCATCACGGCCTTCGTCCGCAGCCACGGCTCGATCAAGGAGATGGAGGCCCAGTTCGGGATCAGCTATCCGACGGTCAAAAACCGCCTGAACGCGATCGCCGCGCGCCTGCCGTTCGTCGATGTCAATCCTCCATCGGCCAAGCGGGACGTTCTCGACCAGCTCGAGCGTGGCGAAATCGACGTGGTCGAAGCCCTGAAACGTATGAAGGATTAGGCCGATGTTTCCGTTGTTGATGCATCTCAAGGTCCGCCGGCTAGGCCGCTGCGGCGTCCGCCTGTACTTTCCGGTCATTATGATCTGGATCATTCTCGCGGTTCTGATGATCGCGATCCTGCCTCTCATGATTCTGGCCGCCCTCCTGACCTGGCGCCGCGGGCCGAGTTGGTTTCTGTTTTTACTCTACCCCATGACGGCGGCCGTGCTCTGGAACCTGTCGGGTTTGCACATCGAAACGAAAGACGACGAGAACGACATTCTCATCGACTTCCAATAATCGCAAAGGAGAATTCCGATGAACGAGGAAAAACGCAAAGTGTTGGAGATGCTGGCCCAGGGAAAAATCACGGTTGATGAGGCCGAAAAGCTCCTGGCCGCGATCGGCGGACCGTCCGAGGAACCCGAAACAGACGCGGGTGGAAAGCGCACCTGGAAATACCTGCGGGTGCTGGTCGAACCCGGCCCCGGCAGCGAGAACAACGACAAGGTCAATATCCGCGTCCCGTTCAAGCTCATCCGGGCCGGGCTCAAGTTCGCGGCCTTCATCCCCCAGCATGCGCAGGGCAAGGTCAGCGAGGCGTTGAAGGAAAAAGGCGTGAATGTCGACCTGGCCAAGATCACGCCCCAGGACCTGGAGGAAATCGTTTCGAACCTCGACGACATGACCGTCGAAGTCGACGGGAAGGACAAGGTCCGCATTTTCTGCGAATGAGCGCTGGCAACAGGCCCCCGGAACTCAAAAAGCGCTTGGCCTCATTCATCCGGGCAACCGGGAAGAAAAATCCATTTGGATTAGGCGGCATCGAGAGGTATTATTGAAGACATAAGGAGCCGTCATGAAGACCTTGAAAGCGAAAACAGCCGTCCTTGCCGCGGTTTCGACGATTTTAATATTCGGCTATTTATCCGGGGCGGACCGGCCGGCGATGGGGCCGCCGCGGGTTCCGGTTTTGACCGTTCTCTACGACAATTATCCTTTTCAGGACGGATGCGTTGCGGATTGGGGATTCTCGGCTTTGATCGATGGCCTTGAAAAGACCATCCTGTTCGATACGGGAACGAAGGAAGACATCTTTCTGAAAAACGTCGGGGAACTGAAAATCGACCTCGAGAAAGTCGACCTGATCGTCATTTCCCATGATCATGGCGACCATACGGGCGGTCTCCCGGCGTTTCTGCGGAAGAAGCCCGGGATCCCCGTTTATGTTCCCGGGGGGGCGAACGCGGCTTTTCAGGCGGACGTCAAAGAGAAGGGCGGTTTCGTCATCCCCGCCAAAGAACCCCTGACGTTTTTCCCCGGCGTCCTGTCCACGGGGGACTTGGGGGAAGCCATCCACGAGCAAGCCTTGGTTCTCAACACACCCAAGGGACTAATCGTCGTCACCGGTTGTGCCCATCCCGGGATCATCCGTATTCTCGAGAAAGCCGTGGAAGTCGGGGGAAAAGACATCTGGATGGTCCTGGGCGGCTTTCATCTCGTCCAGACCGCGCCGGCCGAAGTCGGAAAGATCATCGCCCGTTTCAAGGAATTGGGAGTCCGGCGCGTCGGCGCCACGCATTGCACCGGGGACGCGGCGATCGGGATGTTCAGAGAAGCCTTCGGTCCGGATTTCGTCGAGATGGGAGTCGGGCGGAGAATCGAGTTCGGCGGCCGGTAATCGTTTTAATTGGTACCAGGTTAACCG
>CAYSGA010000091.1:0-7646 GCA_964430165.1 uncultured Eubacteriales bacterium | reverse complement strand
GTGAGGCCCACTGGATTTTGAGTCCAGCGCGTCTGCCAGTTCCGCCACTCCGGCAACGTTTCTTTATAAACGATTCGGCCCGTATTTTCAAGGACTCAGCCCGGACTACGCTTAAAACGGGATTAAACGCGTTCTTGCAGAATGCCGGGAAGGGTCACAGGGGAAAACGGATTTTTCATAGGGAGGAGGGTCTGGTTTTTCAGCCGATTGCTCCGGAAAAGCGGAATCTCCCACCGGCCGAGAATCCCTCTCCTAACTCCCGAAGGTCGTGTAGGACTGGCCGGAAGACGTATAGCGGAGGAATTGACCTCCGGCCCGTTTTTGAATGATAATGCTCGTCGAATGGCCAAGATTAAAGAAGATTCCGCCCGGTTGATCTCTTTGGTCGACCGTTTTCCCCTTCTCCGGGTCGCCGTCTGGGGCGATTTCATCCTCGACGAGTATCTCTACGGGTTCACCCGGAGGATCTCGCGCGAGGCCCCGGTGATGGTCATCTCTTATCGGAGCCGGGAATTTTCCCTCGGCGGGGCCGGCAACGCCGCCCTCAACCTCTCCGCCCTCGGCGTTGAGGTCGAAGCCGTCGGCGTCGTCGGCCCGGACGAAGGCGGACGGGAGGTCCGTCGCCTTCTCTCCCGGGCCGGGATTTCCGACAGGTCGGTCTTCACGGAAAAAGATTTCCCGACGCCGCTCAAAACCAGGATTCTCGCCGGAGAGGAAAACACTAAGAAACAGCAGATCCTGCGGATCGACCGGGAAGGCTCAGTCCCCGGGAAAAAGACGCTTCAAGCCCGGCTGGAGGCTTCCCTGAAAAAGGCGTCCGCTTCCTGCGACGCGCTTCTCATCTCCGACTATCACTACCAGACCGTTTCTGAAAACGTATACCGAACGGTCCGGGACGCTTTTCGGGCCGCCGCCCGTCCGGTCACCGTCGATTCCCGGTTCCGGTTGATCCGGTTCAAGGGGTGCACCGTCGCCACGCCCAATGAACCCGAGGTCGAGTCCCAGTTGAAAACGCCTCTGGGCTCCGAACGCTCCGACCTCGTCTCGGCCGGCCGGACGCTGCTTCGCAGGATCCAATCGCCCGCCCTGTTGATCACCCGGGGGTCCAGGGGTATGGTTCTTTTTGAACGGGGCAAGCCGCCCTGTTTTCTCCCCGTTTTCGGTTCGACCGATATTGTCGACGTCACCGGCGCGGGCGACACCGTTATCGCCGTTTTCACGGCCGCCCTGGCCGCCGGAGCATCCTTCGGAGAAGCCGCCCGTCTGGCGAATTTCGCCGGCGGCCTCGTCGTGATGAAAAAGGGAACCGCCGTCGTCCGGCCCCTGGAACTCAAACGCGCGGTCCTCGACGGACATTGAAAACCGACAAGATTCTCCCCCTCGCCGCCCTGCTGCCCATCGTCCGGAGGGCGCGGCACCGCCGATTGCGAATCGTCCTGGCCAACGGAGGGTTCGACCTGATCCACGCCGGACATGTCCGCTACCTCCGCGAAGCCAAAACAAAAGGCGACATTTTGATCGTTGCCCTCAATAGCGACACATCCCTGACCCGGTTGAAGGGGCCGGGCCGGCCGATCCTCCCTCAGCGCGAACGCGCGGAAATCATCGCCGCCTGCGGAGACGTGGATTACGTCGTCATTTTCAACGAACCCGACGTCGGCCGGGTCCTGCGCGCGCTCCGGCCCGACGTCCACGTCAAAGGGTCGGATTACACGAAGGCGACCGTTCCCGAACGGGACATCGTCCGGGAATACGGCGGCGCAGTCGCGATTGCCGGAGGACCGAAAATCCATTCGACCTCGGCGGTCATTACCCGCATTCGGACCCGAACGAAAGGCATCCGGCGGACGTCTCCAGGGAAATGAACGAATATCTATTCATCCGTTTGAGTTCGCTCGGAGACATCGTCCATGCGATCCCGGCCTTCGCCGCCCTGCGCCGACGCGAACCCGGGGCTCGGATCTCCTGGGTGGTCGAGCCGAAAGGGCGGGAAATCCTGAATCTCGTCGACGATTTGGACGAAGTCATCCTCGTCGGAGAACCCGGCTGGAGGAAAAAGCTCCGCAACCGCGACCGGGTCGCCCTTGATTTCCAAGGCCTCTTGAAATCCGCCTGGATCGGACGGCTTTCGGGCTCGCGGCGGCGTCTGGGATTCGGAGCCGGCAATCTCCGCGAGCCGGCGGCCCGCTGGTTTTATACGGAAAAATCTGCTCCTCTTTCCGGGGACGACCACGTCATCTTTAAAAACCTGAAGCTCCTGGAGTTGCTCGGTTATGAGGAGAACTTGGTCCGTTTTCCCTTGACCATCCCGGAGGATCTTGCCCGTTCGGTTGAAAACCGGCTCTCCGAGAAGGGTTGGAAACACGGTCAGAGGCCGGTGATCTTCAATGTCGGCGCGGCCTGGCCGACCAAGCGCTGGTTTCCCGAACGCTGGACGGAAACGCTGCGCCGTCTGGATCGGGCCGGGATTTTTCCAGCCCTGCTTTGGGGCAACGAGGAGGAGCGCCGGATCGCCGAGGCCGTGGGTCGGGGCGCCGATGTTCCGCTCCTCCCCTTTTTTTCCGTCGGCGAAACGTTCGCCTTATTGAAAAGCGCGGACCTGCTGGTCTCCGGCGATACGTTCGCCCTCCAGGCCGCCGGCGCGGTCGGGCTTCCCTCGGTGGCTGTTTTCGGACCGACTAATCCGCGCCGAAACGGGCCGTTCACTCCGAGGGACCGGATCGTTTACCATGAGCTTCCCTGCGGGCGATGTTACCGGAGGTCGTGTCCAAACCCAAAATGCCTGGAGGCCGTCACGGTCGACGAAGTCCTGCGGGCGATTCGGGACGCGTTGGTTCCTTATGCAAAGTAAATCACTCCGGAAAACTATATACCGCTGGCGGGTCAGGTCTGCCTTGTTCGCCTTTGTCGCCGTTCTCGTTCTGGCCCGGCCGACCTGGATATCGATCGCCGCCGGCGCTTCGGTCGGCCTGCTCGGCCTGGCCGTCCGGGGCTGGGCGGCCGGACATATCCGGAAGGACAAGGCCCTGGCGGTCACCGGACCGTACCGGTTCACCCGCAACCCGCTTTACCTCGGAAGTCTCATCCTCGGCCTGGGACTCGTTTGCGGCGCCCGGACCTGGTGGGGCGCCGGGGTCTTCGCCCTTTATTTCGTCGTTTTCTACGTTCCGGTGATCGCCGAGGAGCGGGACCGGCTCCGGAGCCTGTTTCCCGACGCCTATCCGGAGTACGAGCGCCGCGTTCCGATTTTTTTTCCGACGCTCCGGCGAGCGGCCGCGAGCGAAGACCGAAAATGGGAGGCCGGATTGTTCCGCCGGAACAAGGAATACCGGGCCTGGATCGGAACGGCGATCGTCTGGGGCTTGTACATCCTCCGCGGGATGATCTGACGATGCGCACGCCCGAACGCCTGGCCCGAGTCAACCGGGTGCTCAATCGGCGGCAGCCGGATTTACGCGTTGTCCTGGAAGAGATCACCAACGCTCATAACGCCAACGCGGTCCTGCGCACCTGCGACGCCGCCGGCGTCCTCCATATCGACGTCATCCAGGCCAAGCCGGAGCCGTTTCCGATCAACAGCGCGGTCACGACACGGGCGGACAAGTGGCTCGAAATTCACCAGCATCCCACGCCGGGAGAATGCTTCGCGTCCCTCAAGGCCGCGGGCTTTCAAATCGCGGCCACCCACCTGGGTGAGGGCGCGATTCCCTACACGTCCCTCGATTACGGCCGGCCGACGGCTATCGTTTTCGGCAACGAGCACGAAGGCCTGTCGGCCTCCGCCCGGGAAGGGGCCGACGTCCTGATCAAGATTCCGATGTTCGGGATGGTTCAAAGTTTGAATCTCTCGGTCTCGGTCGGCATCATCCTGTACGAAGCCGTCCGCCAGAGGTTCGGCCGGGGGTACTTCGAGTCGCGGCGGCTTTCCCCGGAGGAATTCGAGGAAACCCTCGAGCGCTGGCTCGACCTTTGAGCGTTCGCCCGGCGGGCGTTCAGACCCGGCAATAAATCCGGCGCATGTCCCTGATCAAGTTCTTCGCCTTCGAAAACGGCGGCGGCAACTTGCCGTTCTTGAATTGTTCGGTCCATTGCCTCATCTGTTCCCGCGCCGCCGTCCAGCGCTGCCGGTCTCCGAGGATATTTTGATATTCCCGGAGGGCCGGAAAAGGGCCTTCAAATTCAGCCGGACGTTTTTCATCTTCGGCGACCGGGACTTCGACGGTCAGGGTCTTCTTATCCCGCAGAATCTCCAGTCTGACCTTGTCCCCCTTTTTTTTGTTCCGGATCAAGTCACTCAGGCGGGCGACGGATTCCACCGTCCCGTCGTCGGCCTTAAGGATCACGTCGCCGATTTTCAAGCCCGCTTTTTGAGCCGGGCTTTCCGGGGAAAACTCGGTCACGAGCAAGCCCTGGCCATCCCCGGCGCCGAAGAATACGGCCAGGTCTTTCGTTAATTCCTGGAGGGTCACGCCGATATATCTGCGATTTTCCCAAAGAAAAAATTTTTCAAGCCTGTTGGTCGCGATTTTGGGCTTGGGCCCCGATTGGAGCGGGGGGAACAACGCGGGAAACCGGCTTTCCAACTCCCGGCGGCCGTCTTCGGCGGTGAATTCCCCCAATTTGACCTTCACGTCCTTGCCTACCCCGTCGCGCAGGATGCCGAGAACGATGTCGGTTCCGGGTTTCCGTTTCCGGATTTCCCTGGAAAACGCGATACCGGAGGAGACATCGTTGCCCTCAACCCGGACGATGACGTCCCCGGCCTTCAGTTTGGCCGATTCGGCCGGGCTTTTGGGCTCGACCTCGTTGATTTCGAGTCGGCCGTCCTTTTCCGCGACCAGAATCCCGATCCACCCGCGCAGGACTTTGCCGTCTTTCCCGATGTCGCCGGCGACCGAGCGGACGATGTCCGCCGGGACGGCCAGGGCCATGCCCGAGGATGGGGCTTCGGCCCGGCTGAGGACGGTTCCGGAGCCGACCACCTTCTGCTCCCTGAACTCGAAAAAGACCGGCTGTTCTTCAAAGTAGGTTCCGCGGAGAACGCCGACCAGCCGACCTTCGGAATTGACGACCGGGCTGCCGGATGATCCGGGCATCACCCAGAGGTTGAGCCGGATTCTGTCCTCGGTGGCCGAGCTGACGATGCCCTGAGTCACGGCCGGGGTGTTCTCCGGGGAGAATCCGATCACGCCGACCCATACGCCCGGCCGCACATCGGCCGGCGTCCCGAAGACGACGGGAGCAAGGCCTTTATTTTTGACCTCGATCACGGCCAGGCCGGTCGACATGTCGAACCCCCTGAAATCGGCCTTGTATTGCTTTCCGTCAAACGTCCGGACGTTGATCTCTTCGTCCCGGGGCGAAATCAAGGCTGTGGTGACGATCGTTCCTCCGGCGTCGATCACCACGCCCGTGGCGATCTTGCGGACGCCATTGCGGGCCTCGACCTTGACGACCGAGGGGATCACGGTTTTCAGGATCTTCTCGATTTTTTGCTCGTCGATCGGGCCGGCGGCCGCCGCGACAGACGACAACCCGCCCGCCAGGACGAAGCCGAAAAGGGCGGCCTTCGAAAGAAAAAGATGTTGGGACATGATATCCTCCTTAATAACGGATAGTCGAAGAGGACGTATCCGAGATTTGTTCCAAAAGATAAATGGTTTCAGGATCCGAAGCCGCAGCCCGGACTTCCCGGCCGTAATCAACCCTTTCCATGACTTGAATCGGGTTGCGTTCGAATATCGCGGCAGCCGGGGAGTTCGCCAACGGCGACCGGGCGCCTTTCTCGAACACGAAAAGATTCAAAACGGTGAAGACGGCCAGAAGAGCGGCCGCCGACCCGGAGAGCGCCCACTTGAATAGGCGGGCCTTGCGCAATTGCGGACCTGTCCGGCGACGTCGGTTCATCTCCTGAAGAATCCGGGCCTCGAAATCCGCCGGAGCCGAAACCCGTTCGAGCCCTTTCCAAACCTTAGCATCGTCCATTGCTGATCTCCCGTTTGACGAAAGTGAGGCCGTCGCCCGAGGCCCGTTCCAGACTTTTCCGCAGCATCGCCCGGCCCCGGCTGATACGGGCCTTGACCGTTCCAACGGGCCGTTTGACGATTGTCGCAATTTCCTCCTGGCTGTAACCCTCGATGTCCTTCAAAACGACGGGGATCCGGTAGCGTGGATGAAGGGAGTCCAGGGCTGCTTGAAGGTTCCGGGACAACCCGGTATTCGATTCCTCGCCGCTCGGAGTGCTGATATCGACCGTCGGGGGCAACTCCTCCAGGGAGACGGCCATCGTTCGGCGGCGCCGCTTGAGGTCGGTTTTGGCCAGGTTCGAGGCGATGGCGTAGATCCAGGAGGAAAGCGGGGCGATGGGCTGATAGCGGTCGGCCTTGAAATAGACGCGGATGAAGGTTTCCTGCGAAAGATCGACCGCTCTTTGATAATCGCCCGTCACCTGGTACAAATAATTCACGATTTTATCCTTGTAAATACGGACGATTTCGGCAAAGGCGGCCCCGTCGCCTTGTTGAACGAGAGCGATGAGCTTTTGATCATCCATACTCATGATGTTAAACCCGAAAAACAGCTCGAAAGTTGCGGTTCCTCATCAAAATAACTCGATCGGCCCGGCTTTTCAAGAAACGATCCCATGAGGAGACCCGATTGACTCTGCTTTCCTTTTGGTATGAAATCGGTTCGGCCCGGGTCCGGATTCGACGGCCATGAACCGGTTTCAACGAAAGTCCCACCCTATCATGAAAGATTTTAAAAAGCCGTCTTATTCTGGTTGCGTAAGTCCTGCATTCTTGTATCTGATTGATATTATTATAATTAAAGGAGAAATAAATCATAGGTCCGTTCCTTTTTCTTCCGGGGATGAGACCGTTTCCAAAACCCCGGAAAGGATGTCCACCGGGGACGGAACTTTGCGTCTCCGGATTCCGTCTATTGAGGTGTAGTGAGTGAATTTGGAAGCGATCATTCAGGGTTGTCTGGAAGGCAACGAAGGAGACTGGACAATGCTGGTTAATCTTTTTTCGAAAAAAGTATTCAACCTGGCCTACCAGTTTTCCGGTTCCTACCAGGAAGCCCAAGACCTCACCCAGGAAATCTTCGTCAAATTGTTCAGCGCCCTACCCAAGTACGAATTCGGCAGGAATTTCTCCGCCTGGTTGACCACCCTGGCCAAGAACCACTTGATCGACGAGTACCGCCGGACGAAATGGGAAAAGAAAAATCGCGACGACTTCGACAACCACCTCCTTTCGGCCGCGGCCCCCGACGGCGATCCCGAAACAAGACTTAGGCAAAACGAACGCCAAAAAATCCTCTGGGCGGGACTGAATCAGCTTCCTCCCGACATCCGCCTGGCTATCCTCCTCAAGGAAATCCAGGGGAAGAGCTACGGGGAAACGTCCGAAATCACCGGGGTTCCCGAGGGAACGGTGAAATCCCGGGTCAATCGCGGCCGCCTTCAATTGGCCCGGATTCTCCAAAAATCAAGAGGAAAAGCCGATGTCCTGTAACCACGTCGAAGAACTCCTCCCCTCCTACCGGGACGGCGGGCTCGATCGCGAAGGGCGCGCCCTGGTGGAGGCTCACCTCCGGTCCTGTCGCGCTTGCACCTCGCTTCTGGCTTTTTTGGGCGAAAT
>CAYSGA010000090.1:0-7700 GCA_964430165.1 uncultured Eubacteriales bacterium | reverse complement strand
CAAGGCCGCGAAATAAAATGGGCGGGGACAGGTCTTTAGCCCTGTCCCCTTTTAGAGGATCGGCAAGTAACGCCGGATTTCGTAGTCGCTGACCTGCTTGTCGAATTCGGACGAGGCGTTTTTCGCGTATTCCGCGATCTCCTCGCGCTTGTTGGCGATGAATTGGGAATGCATATGATCGCCCAGCAGGGTCTTGGCCGTCTCGCTTTTCTCCAGGAGGCGGACCGCCTCCTCGAGGTTCCGGGGGAGCGTCTGGATCCCGAATTTTTTTTGCTTCGTCCCGCTCATTTCGTAGATGTTCTTCTCAATCGGATCGGGGAGGGGATAGCGGTTGCGGACGCCCTCCAATCCGGCCGTCAGCATGGCGGCGAGGGTCAGGTAAATGTTGCACCCCGGGTCGGGGGAGCGCAATTCGATCCGGGTGGCGTCTTCCTTGCCGGGCTGATACCGGGGGACGCGGATGTACGCCGAACGGTTTTTCTGTCCCCAGGCAATGTACACCGGGGCTTCGTATCCTTCGATCAGGCGTTTATAGGAGTTGACCCATTGGCTGTAGACGGCCGAAAGCTCCCGGGCGTGATGGGCCAGGCCGCCGATGTAGGACCGGGCCATCTCGGAAAGGTGATAAGGCCCGGACGCGTCGAAAAAGAGATTTTTACCGTTGCTCCACAGCGACTGGTGGACATGCATGCCGCTTCCGTTTTGGCCGTTGATGGGTTTGGGCATGAAAGTGGCGTACAGGCCGTGCATCCGGGCGACCCGTTTGACCATGTATCGGACGAGCATGACCGTGTCGGCCATTTCGAGGGCGCCGTTGTACCGGAAATCGATCTCATGCTGACTGTTGGCGACTTCGTGATGGTCGTACTCGGAAAAAATCCCCATCCGTTTGAGGAGGATCTGGATTTCCTTCCGGATCTCGCCGTGCCGGCCGGCGAAAAAGTAGCCGCCGTCGTCCAGCGGCTGGGCTTCCCGGTCGTTTGGGAAAATGAAGAATTCCATCTCCGGCCCGACGTTGAAGGCGTCGATCCCGAAATCGGATGCAGCCCGGCGCAGGGCTTCTTTCAGGAGGAAACGGGCGTCTCCTTCATAGGGCGTCTTGTCCGGCGTCATGATGTCGCCGAACATGACGGCTTCGCGCCAGGTTGTTTCGGGCGAGAATCCCTGGTAGGTCCAGGGCAGAAGCCGGAACGTCTTGGGGTCGGGCTTGATGATGAGGTCGCTTTCCTCGATCCGGACGAAGCCCTCGACCGAAGAGCCGTCGAATCCCTTACCGTCGCTGAAGGCCTTGTCGAGTTCGCCGCTGGGGAAGGAGAAATCCATAGGGCGGCCCAGGATGTCCGGAAAGATCACCCGGATGAACTCGATTTTGTGCGCGGGCTCGAGAACGGTTCGAAGGATTTCTTCTTCGTTGGTAAAACCGAAAGACTTCATCGGATAATTGGGGTTGTCACCTGAGTTTGCCATGGCTTCTCCTTATTTCGCTGGAGAATATAATAAAAAAATGGACAAATGTCAAGAAATAAATTAATATTTAAGACAAATGTATCTAAATATATTAATTATATGGACAAAGGAGCAGAAATGATTGACAATTTGTCCGGAAAAATTATCGATTCCTTGAACGATAATGCCCGGAAAAGCTTTCGGGAAATCGCCAAGGAAACAGGCACATCCGTCACGGCCGTCATCAATTCCGTGAAAGGACTGGAAGCGAAGGGGGTGATCCGCGGTTACATTCCGGTCATCGATTCGGCCGCGGTCGGGTTCGATCTGAACACCGTCATTGCCGTGCGCATTTCGCAGGGGAAAATCATGGAGGCGCAAAAAAAGATTGCTGAGGATCCCCGTGTTTTCGCCGTGTATGACGTCACCGGAGAATGGGATTGCTTCGTGCTGGCCCGCTTCCGGGGCCGGGACGATCTCAACCGCTTCATCAAAAAAATCAACGCGTTTCCGAACATCGACCGGACCGTCACCCATTTGGTCCTCAACACGGTCAAGGACGAACGGCGGGTTTTCCCGTAAGGGATTTCCGCTGAATTCGTCGAGTAAATATTTCTTACGTTTTTGATAATTCTTTCATCCCGTTTTTCCCGGTATTCCTATATCTCTCCTCTTGTTACTCCGTGTTTTGCGGCCGCTTTTCCGGCGTTGACCGAACCGCTGGAGGTTTTTTCTGAAATATCACCGGTGGTCTTCTTTTGGCATGTTTCGTGCTGATTTACGGATGAGGCCCATTGAATGCGAAACCCCAAAGGGTTTTATTTCTGGTATAATTCAAAGGTGATGATCAAGGGCTGGGCCGCGGTCCTTCTGGCCGTTCTTGGTCTTGCGGCCTTCGGCCAAGATTCCCGCCCGCCGCAATCGGATGCCCTTTCCTTCCTGTCCGGAATAAAGCAGGCGTTCGAGGCGTCCGACCGGGCGGCCTATCTGGCTTATTTTTCGGCCGGGCTTCAACCCCAGGAAGAACTTGCCTACGATTCCCTCAAGCAGACGTCGCGAATGGCCCGGGTCGTCTTCTACCCGGCGAACGGCATCCTTGAGGAAGAAAACGGTGCGCTCCTCTTCGTCCAGGCCGTCTTTCAAAACGAGCTGGAAGCTCTTTTTGAAACGTGGAAACTGGAGTTGGTCCGGGAAGGCGGCAAATGGGTCATCCGGGCCAAAACCGTGGTTGGAAATCCGACGATTTTCCTTAAACTTAAAATTCCCGCGGACCGGGTCGAACGGGCCGCGCGGGTCGAAATCCGGCATTCCGATATCGAGGCGACTTTCGAGAACGCCTGGGTGTTTTACGACAATATCCCCGACCGGGAGACCGGGCTGATCGTCATCGGCCCGGGACGGATGCGATTTTCCCCGTCCTCCGAAACGGAGCGCCACCAGCTGGTCCTCCGTTACAAAAACGGCGTTTTGGAGAATCCGCTGGTCTCCGCCTACCTGCGGTTTTCTCCCTCGTTCTTCGAGCGTCATATTAAAATCACCTCCGCGGGCGGTGCGTCCGCGGCCGAAGAATGTCCGCTCGGGGAGACCGAGAAGGCCCGGTCGCTGTTCCGCCGATTTTACGGCGAGTCCTTCACGATCGACAACCCGATCGTCGGCGAACGCCTCTCGGTCCTTCCCCAGGGCGATCAGGCGGTTTTTGAATTCGGGACCACCACCCGAAGCGGATTCGGGTTCGGGTGTTCTCCGTTCTCGGAGGAAGAGATCCATTTCTGGGGCCGCAATCCGGACCAGCTTCTCTGCCTCTATTCCCCGGACGTTCCCGCGGACAGCGGTCGGCGGATGATCGTCTCCTTCGGAGACAAAGCCGACATTCTCCGGTGCGACATCGACCTGGACTTTCAGCCCGAACGCCATTTCATTTCGGCGAAAGCCCGGGTGGAAATGGCGGCCCTCAACCCCGGCGTTGACAGCCTGCGGTTCGATTTCAACCCCGACCTGGACGTTCTCAAGATCTGCGACCCCGAGGGGCGCGTTTTGTTCTTCATGCAAGACAAGAGCCACCGCCTTCTCTACGTGCGCTTCCTCCAGCCATTGGAGAAGGGCGAGACGGCGGCCCTCGACGTTTATTATCGGGGGGCCCTCCAACCGCCCCCGCCGACGTCCGATGTCCTGACCGGAGGCGCGCCTTTCGGACCGTTCGGCGCGGCCGATTTCCGGGAGGACGGCGATCTCTACACCCCCTCGGCGGCCTGGTATCCCGCCTTCGCCGAGGGAGACTATTTTCTTTCCCGCTTCCGGATCAGCCTCCCCCCCGGTTATCTTTGCGTTGCGAACGGTGAACTCGTCGGCGAGGAGGAGATCGACGAAGTCGGACGGGTTCTGTCCCTGGAGAAAATCGGCAACCGAATTTTCTGTTTTGAGACCCGGAAACCCGTCAAGGGCCTGTCTTTCATCGTCGGACGGTTCCGGGAAGCCGCGGCCGACATCGAACCGCCTCCCCCTCCGATCAAGGTTCTCGTTTCCGAAAAAGTTCGCAACCTCCCCGGGACCATGGTTGAGGAGGCCCGGGCGGTCGTCCGGCTTTACGAAAATATCTTCGGCCCCTATCCCTATGAAAAGCTGACCGTCGTCCAGCGCGTCGCAGCGACGGCTGGGGGCCACAGCCCCGCGTCCTTCGTCGTCCTCAACGAACTGCCGACGGGCGTCAACGCGCCCGACATCACGGATTTCGGGAGCCCGGTCGATCTGCCCGGATACAGGGAAGTTTTCCTGGCCCACGAAATCGCCCATCAATGGTGGGGGCATGCCGTCACGCCGGCCACCTACCACGATTTATGGTTGAGCGAAGGCCTGTCCCAATATGCCGCCGTCCGGTACCTCAAGGCGAAATACGGGGAGAGAGCGCTTCCGTCGATTCTGAAAAAAAGCGTCTCCTGGATAGAGAGAATGGCGAAGTACGGGCCGATTTCGCTGGGCGCCCGGCTGAGCTACCTCGATTTCCGGGCGTTCCAGTCCATCCTCTACGGAAAATCCTGCATCGTCCTGTTCCTCCTGTCGGATTTAATCGGGGAGGAGGCCCTGGACCGGGGCTTGCGTTCGTTTCAAAAAAGCTTCGCCTTCCGGCCGGTCCGGACGGGAGAATTCATCCGGGCCCTGGAAGAGGCCTCCGGCCGTCCACTTCGGGATTTTTTCCGGGGATGGATCGACTCCCATCTATTGCCGCAGGTTTCGGTGACGCATCAGGTCCTCAAGGACGGGGAGGAGTACCAACTGAAGATCACCGTTCGTCAACTTGCTCATCCGATGGTCTTCCCCCTCACCGTGACCTGGACGGAAGACGGCCGACCGGTCCGAAAAACCCTCGAGGTGGATGCCGAGACCGAGGTCTTTTCCTTCCGGTCGGCGGCCAAGCCGGTAAAAATCAAGGTCAATCCGGACCGGCTTGTCCCCGGAACGTTCCGCTAGAAGTTTTCCGACGAGACGTCGAGACGTTTGATCATCTCGTTCAAGGTGGTCGGCTTCACCCCGAGGAGCGCGGCCGCGGCCTTCTGAACGCCGTTGGCCTTGGCCAGGGCCGTTTCGATCAGGTGCCGCTGGAAGGCGAGCGTTTGTTCCTTGAGGTCCAACCCATCGTTCTCCGCGACGGCCGTCGCGGTCGCCGTCTCCCGGGGCGTCCGGAACAAATCGGGGAGGTTGTCCCGGGTGATGACCTTGTCCTTGGTGAAAACGACCGTGCGCTCGATGAGGTTTTCCAGCTCGCGGACGTTCCCCGGCCAGGGATGGCGGTCCAGGAGCTGGAGAACATCGGGGCTGACGCTCTCGATCGTTTTGCCGTTCTCCTTGGCGAAGTAGTCCAGGAAATGCTTGACCAGCATGGGGATGTCCTCGCGGCGCTCGCGCAGCGGCGGCAGGACGATTTTGATGACGTTCAACCGGTAATAGAGGTCCTTGCGGAACATTTGCCGGTCGATCAAGTCTTCGAGTTCGACGTTCGTGGCGGCGATGATCCTCACGTCGACCCGGATCGTCTTTATCCCGCCGAGGCGCATGAATTCCCGGTCCTGCATGACCCGCAGGAGCTTGGCCTGGGTTTCAAGCCCGATGGTCGAGATCTCGTCGAAAAAGATCGTTCCCTTGTCGGCCGCTTCGAAGAGGCCCTGCTTCTCCGTGACGGCCCCGGTAAAGGCCCCCTTCACGTGGCCGAAGAGGTGGCTTTCGAGGAGGTCCGGCGGAAGCGCGCCGCTGTTGACGACGACGAAGGAAAAGGCGGCCCGGGGCGAGTTGGCGTGGATGGCCCGGGCGGCCAATTCCTTTCCCGTTCCGCTTTCACCCTGGACCAGGATCGTCGATCGGGTGGGGGCCGCGGCCTTGATGAGTTCGAACACCTGCTCCATCGGCCGGCTCCGGCCGAGAATGTTGGAAAAACTGAATTTCCGCTGGAGTTCCTCCCGGAGCCGGCTGTTTTCGTCCTGGAGCGTTTTGTGGGCCAGGGCCCGCTCGATCGTCAGCAGGAGGTCCTCATGCTTGAACGGTTTCTGGACGTAATCGTAGGCCCCGATCTTCATCGCTTCGATCGCCGACTCGACCGAGGCGTAGGCGGTGATGATGATAACGATCGCTGAGGGCCGTATTTTCTTGATCTCCGGCAGGACCTCGAGTCCGTTGCGGCCGGGCATCAGGAGGTCGAGCAGGACGAGGTCGCAGGAAGAATCGGCGAACTTGAGAAGGGCGGCTTCGCCCGATTCGGAAAGCTCGACGTCGTACCCCTCCGCGCGCAGGAGCTGTTCGAGGATGTCGCGGATGACGGGTTCGTCGTCAATGACGTGAATGGAACCTTTGCTCATGATTCTCCTGGCTTCGTTTTTCGTCGGTCGAGATTCTTCGGAAGGAAAATGGCGAATTTCGTGCCCTTGCCGGCTTCGCTCTGGACTTCGATCCGGCCTTCGTGTTCATTGATGATCGCGTAGCTGATGGATAGGCCGAGGCCCGTCCCCTTGCCGACCCCTTTGGTCGTGAAAAAGGGGTCGAAGATGCGCGCGAGATGTTGTTCCTTGATTCCGGTCCCGGTGTCGCTGATCGCCACGACGGCTTCCGACGGCGTCTCGCCGAGCTCCACCCGCAGCCGCCCGCCCTGCGGCATGGCGTCCAGGGCGTTGAGGATGATGTTGATGAAAACCTGCTGGAGCCGCTCGCCCTGGGCCCAGATGGGGGCCACCGGGGCCAGGGCGGTTTCCAGGGCGATCTCCATGGCTTTCAGCTTGTAGTCGATGAGCGAAATGATTTCCTGAAGGCTGTCCTTGAGATTGACCCGGTGCATCGCCAGGTCCGTGGGGTTACGGGCGAAGGTCAAAAGGTTTTTGACGATGCGCGAAACGCGGTCGGTCTGAGCTTCGATCTTGTTCAGCACCTGGGAGAAGCCGTCGTCCGAGACCGTCTTCTGCAGCATCTGAACGTAGCTGGAGATCCCGGTGAGCGGGGTGTTGATTTCGTGAGCGACGCCGGCCGAAAGAAGCCCGATGGAGGCCAGCTTTTCCGTGGTCAGCAGCTGCTGTTGGAGGCGGATCTTGTCGGTGATGTCTTCAAAGACGATGATCGTCCCGAAGGGATGACGGAGGTTGTCCAGGAGGGGCGTTTTGGCGATGTCGAAGATCCGCATTTCGCCCGAGGGCCGGCCGATCGGGATTTCCCCGACGAGGTGGTATTCCGACTGGGTGTCCGGGGGAAAGACCGCCTCGAACGCTTTCGGGCCGATGACGTCGCTCAGGCGTTCGCCGATGACCTCTTCCCGTTTCCGGCTGAAGGTCTCCTCGCAGACGCGGTTCCAACCGCTGATCCGGCCGTTTTGATCCAGGACGGCGACGCCGACGGTCAGGCTTTCGATGATGTTCTCGCTGTAATCCTTGAGCCGTTCGAGCTCGGACGCGCGGAGCCCGGCCTGGTTGTAGAGGTAGGCGTTTTCCACGGCCAGGGCGACGGGCGTCGAGATCGTCGTCAGAAGTTCCCAATCCTCGCTCGTCAGGAACGTCGTGTCGACCTTGCGCCCCATCGCCAGGCACCCGACCAACTTGTTTTCGCCCTTGAGGGCCAGGAAGTGGTCGAAGCCGGACGCCCGGAGCCCCTCGAGTTTAGCCTGGAGCATGATGTCCTCGGTCAAGGAATAAAGCGAAAGGGCGTCGTTTTCGACTAGGTTTTGATAGACCTTGGGATCAAAGGTCAGACGCTCCGACGCGGGGGACCCGATCTCGCCGCGCGCG
>CAYSGA010000089.1:0-7779 GCA_964430165.1 uncultured Eubacteriales bacterium | reverse complement strand
ACGTTTTGGTCAAACAAAACGAGCAGGGGATCGTCCGCAAGCTCGTCGGCTTCGAGCTCCTCGACCGCGGCATCGCCCGGGCCCATCACCCGGTGTTCGTGGATGGAGTCCCGGCCGGTCCGGTCTGCTCGGGGACGTTCGCTCCGTTTTTAAAAAAGAGCATCGGGACGGTCTACCTGCCGGTCGCCAAAAGCGCCGTCGGGACCGAGTTCGAAATCGAAATCCGGGACAGGAAGGTCCGGGCCCGGGTCGTTCCTTCGCCGTTTTACAAGCGGGATTACTGAGCCGCATCCGTCGACGTTATAAATTCGTAAGGAGGTCGCGCGCATGTATCCTCAAGGTTTCAAATTCACGAAGGATCACGAATGGGCCAAGGTGGACGGCGACGTCGCCGTCGTCGGCATCAGCGACTTCGCCCAGAACCATCTCGGCGACGTCGTTTACGTCGATCTCCCGGCCGTCGGGACGAAGCTGGCCGTCCACCAGACGATCGGCTCGATCGAATCGGTCAAGGCCGTTTCCGAGATCTTTTCGCCCGTTTCCGGAGAAGTCGTCGAAACGAACGCCGGCCTGACCGACGCCCCCGAAACGATCAACCAGGACCCCCATGGCCGGGGTTGGATCCTGAAGCTGAAGATGGCGAACAAAGGAGACCTCGACGCCCTGATGGCCGCGTCCGACTACGAGAAATATCTCGAAGGTCTGGAACATTAATCCCCCGGACGGGCGCGGATCATGAGCTATATTGCCCTGAGCGATCAAGATAAAAAGGAGATGCTCGCGCGGGTCGGCGCGTCCTCGCTGGATGACTTGTTCTGTTGCATCCCCGAGGGCTCGCGACTGCGCCGGGATCTCGATCTGCCCGCGGCGATGTCCGAACCGGAGCTCCTCCGGCATATGGAGGCCGTCGCCGGGCGGACCACCTACGGGAAGTACCGGTCGTTTCTCGGGGGCGGAGCGTATCATCATTTCATCCCCGCGGTCGTCGACTCGTTGAGTTCGCGGACGGAATTCGTCACGCCCTATACGCCCTACCAGCCGGAAGTCAGCCAGGGAACCCTTCAGGTCATCTTCGAGTATCAAACCCTGATCTGCCGGTTGACCGGGATGGACATCGGGAACGCTTCCCTCTACGACGGCGCCTCCGCGGCGGCCGAAGCCGCCCTCATGGCCCAGCGCTTGACCCACCGGGGCCGGATCCTCGTCGCCCGCTCCCTTCATCCGCAATACCGGGAGACGGTCCGGTCGCTGACCCAAAACCTCGGCCTGGCCGTCGAGGAAGTCGGCTTCGGCGATTGCGGCGGCCTCAAGTCGGCCGAACTGCGGGAGAAGATGGGGCCGGATGTCTGCGGCCTCATCGTTCAATCGCCCAACTTTTTCGGAGTCGTCGAGGACCTGGCCGGCCTTTCCGCGATCGTCCACGGACATAAAGCCCTGATGATCGTTTCCGTGGCCGAGGGGATTTCTCTCGGGATCCTCGAGGCTCCCGGGAAACTCGGAGCCGATATCGTCTGCGGAGAAGCCCAATCGTTCGGCCTCACGCCGTCGTTCGGCGGTCCGGGTCTCGGGTTCATGGGCTGCCGGAAGGAATTTCTCCGCCAGCTTCCCGGCCGGATCTGCGGCCTCACCAAAGATGTTGACGGAAAACGGGGCTTCGTCCTGACGCTCTCGACCCGCGAGCAGCACATCCGCCGGGAAAAGGCGACCTCGAACATCTGCACAAACCAGGGCTGGTGCCTCCTGCGGGCGACGATTTATCTCGAGACGGTCGGGAAGACCGGCCTCCGGGAAATCGCCGTTCAAAACGTCCAGAAATCGGCCTACGCCGCCGGCCGCCTCGCGGCCATCCGCGGCGTCAAGCTTCGTTTCAGCGGAAAAACGTTCAACGAATTTGTCCTCGAACTTCCCAGAGACGCCGCCCCGGTCGCCAAAGCCCTCCAGGCCAAGGGAATGCTCCCCGGCCTGGAGCTCGCCCCGTTTTATCCCGAGCTTCCGAAAACGTTGCTCGTCTGCATAACCGAGGTTCAGACCAGGGAGGGGATCGATCAACTCGCGGCCGCCCTCGAGGAGGTCCTTCGATGATCCGCGAACCGCTCATTTTCGAAATCAGCGCTGCGGGCAAGACCGCCTTCACGCTTCCGAAACTCGACGTTCCTTCGAATGCTGGAGCGCTGGAAGGGCTTGCCCTCCGGAACGATATCCCCGACTTTCCCCAGGTGTCCGAAGTCGAAGTGGTCCGCCACTTCACCCGGCTTTCCCAGCAAAACTACTGCGTCGACCTCGGGCTTTACCCCTTGGGATCCTGCACGATGAAGTACAACCCCAAGGTCAACGATAAAATCGTCACCTTCCCCGGGTTTCAGGAGGCGCATCCTCTGGCCCCCGCCGAAACGGTCCAGGGAAATCTCGAGGTCCTCCGCCGGACAGAGGGATTGCTCGGCGAAATCACCGGTTTCGATGCTTTCACCCTCCAGCCCGCGGCCGGAGCCCAGGGCGAACTCGTCGGGATCATGCTTGTTCGCGCGTATCACACCGCCAACGGAAATTCCCGCAAGTACGTCCTTATCCCTGACTCGGCCCACGGCACCAATCCTTCCAGCGCCCATCTGTGCGGTTACGAGGTCCGGGAAATCAAATCCAACGCCGCCGGCCGGATCGATTTGGGTTCCCTCGAACAGGCGATGACCGAAGAGGTCGCGGCCCTGATGGTCACCAATCCGAACACGCTCGGCGTTTTTGAAACGGATATCTGCCGGATCGCGGAAATCGTCCACAGGAAGGGTGGTCTTCTCTACATGGATGGGGCCAACATGAACGCCCTGGCCGGCGTCGCCCGGCCAGGCGATTTCGGCGTCGATGTCCTTCATCTCAACCTTCACAAGACCTTCGCCACTCCGCACGGCGGCGGCGGCCCGGGCTCGGGCCCGGTCGGGGTCAAGAAAATTTTGGAGCCGTTCCTGCCGTATCCGCGCGTCGAAAAAAACGGGACCAAATACGCCCTGAATTTCGACCGGCCGAAGAGCATCGGCCGGGTCCGTTCGTTCTACGGCAACTTCCTGGTCGTCGTGAAGGCGATGGCTTACATCCTCTCGCTCGGCCCGAAGGGCGTCCGGGAGATCGCCGAGATCGCGGTCCTCAACGCCAACTACATCCGCAAGGGCCTGGAGGGCGTTTATGATCTTCCCTACGACACGGCTTCGATGCACGAGGTTGTTTTTTCGGACAAAATCCAGAAGGACGCCGCCGGAGTCACGAACCTGGATATCGCCAAGCGGCTGATCGACTACGGGTTCCACCCGCCGACGATGTCCTTCCCCTTGATCGTCCACGGCGCCCTGATGATCGAGCCGACCGAGACCGAAAGCCGCCGGGACCTGGATCAATTCATCGAGGCGATGAAAATCATCGCCGGGGAAGCGGCCGAAAATCCGGCCGTCCTCAAAGCGGCGCCGCACCAGACCTACGTCCGGCGGCTGGACGAGACGGCCGCGGCCCGCAACCCGATCGTCACCTGGGAGCGCGGTAAAGTCCGATGAGCCTTCAACGCTTGATTCTTAACCTGCACCATTTCTGGGCGGACCAGGGCTGTTACCTGGCGCCGACTTACGACCTCGAAGTCGGGGCGGGGACGATGACCCCGGACACGTTTTTCCGGGTGCTCGGACCCCGTCATTGGCGGACGGCTTACGTTCAGCCGGCGCGGCGCCCGACCGACGGCCGGTACGGCGAAAACCCCAACCGCGTCCAGAAACACCACCAATACCAGGTCATCATCAAGCCCTCGCCGGCCGACATCCAGGCCGTTTACGTCGAAAGCCTCAAGGCCTGCGGCATCGACCTTCGCGACCACGACCTGCGCTTCGACGAGGACGACTGGGAATCGCCGACGATCGGCGCCTGGGGGGTGGGCTGGCAGGTCATGCTCGACGGCCTCGAAATCTCCCAGTTCACGTATTTTCAGCAGGCCGGAGGCCTGGAGGTTTCGCCGATCCCGGTCGAAATCACCTATGGGCTGGAACGGTTGGAAATGTTCATCGAAGGGAAAGACGACATCTATGACCTCCAATGGTCCGATGATGTCACGTACCGCGACCTGCGCCTAGACGAGGAACGGCAGTTTTCAGACTACAACTTCAACCGGGCCACGGTCAAAACGCTCCGGGCCCAGTTCGCCTCATCCGAAAAAGAAGCGAAGATGCTGGTCGAAAAGCGCCTGCCCCTGCCCGCCTATGACCAGTGCCTCAAGTGTTCCCATTTGTTCAACCTGCTCGACGCCCGCGGGGCGATCAGCGTAACCGAACGGGTCAAGATGATCGCCCAGATCCGGACGCTCGTCGCCCAGGTCGCCCGGATCTTCGTCGCTCCGGACTCTCCGGCGGAAGGAGCGGCCTGATGGAATTCCTGCTGGAAATCAACGTCGAGGAAATGCCACTGGCCCATGTCCGAACCGCTTTGGAGGACATGTCCGAAAAACTGAAAAAAGAACTGGCCTCGGCCAGGATTGCCTGCGACGGCCCGCGAAAATATTCGACCACCCGGCGGTTGATCCTGACTGCGGATCTGTCCGCCGGCCAGGTCGACCGGGACGAACTGATCACCGGACCGCCCAAGGCGGCGGCCTTCGCCGCCGACGGAACCCCGACTCCGGCCGCGCTCGGCTTCGCCCGCTCCAAGGGCGTGGAGGTGTCGGCGCTGCAGGTCGTGACGACCGAAAAGGGCGAATACGTCGGCGTCCGCAAGGCCGCGAAGGGACGGGCGACGGCCGATATTCTGGCCGAAGCGCTTCCTTCGATCATCACCTCGCTTTCGTTCCCGAAGATGATGCGCTGGGGGACGGGTTCGCTTCGTTTTTCCCGCCCGATCCGCGGCCTGCTGTGCGTTCTGGGCGGAAATGTCGTGCCGTTCGCTCTGGACGGGCTCGTTTCGGGAAACCGGACGACCGGCCACAAACTCCACTCCCCGGAGGAAATCGAAATCCGGTCGTTCGAGGAATACCGGACGAAATTAAGGGAGCGTTTCGTCGTCGTGGACGCCGAGGAGCGGAAGGTCTCGATTCTCAACCAGATAGCGTCCCTGGTCGGACCGGCGAAGGCCGAATTGTATCCCGACCCGTCGCTGCTCGATAAACTGGCCAACGACGTCGAGTCGCCGTTTGTCGTGATGGGCTCCTTCCCGGATTCCTTTCTCCAGCTCCCCCTCGAAGTCCTGACCACGGCCATGCGGGAAGGCCAGAAGCTCTTTTCCGTGGTCCGTATGGGAAAACAGCTGCCGCTGTTTCTCGGCGTGGCCGACGTCGTCGCGGACCCCAAGGGATTCATCCGCGCGGGTCACGAGCGCGTGCTCAAGGCCCGTTTGGCCGACGCCCGGTTTTTCTGGGACCAGGACCTCAAGGCGGGCCTCAAAAAACGAGCTCCCCGGTTGAAACAGGTCCTCTTCCAGGAAAAACTGGGATCCTATGACGACAAAGCCGCGCGGCTCGCCAAGATCGTCTCCTATCTCTGCGCGAAGATCGAAACCTGCAAGACGGGCGGGGAATTGGTCACGGCGGCCGCCCTGTGCAAAGTCGACCTGGTGACGGACATGGTCCGGGAATTCCCGGCCCTCCAGGGGACGATGGGCGGGCTGTACGCCAGGGCCGAGGGCTTCCCTCCGCCGGTCGTCCGGGCCGTGGCCGAACATTATCTGCCCGTCAGCGTGGACGACCCCGCGCCGGCGAGCCTCGAAGGTGCGATCCTTGCGCTGGCCGACAAGCTCGATTCGATCGTCGGCGTCATCGGGATCGGCGTTCAGACGACGGGCTCGAGCGATCCTTTCGGCCTGCGGCGGAACGCCCAGGGCGTCTGCAAGATCGTCCTCGACAAGAAATTCAGCCTCCCGTTTGACCGTTTGGCGGAAAAGATCATTTCCGTCTACGGCGATAAACTGAAAAGGCCCAAAGCCGAAATCCTGGACCAGCTCCGGGAATTTTTCTCCGGGCGGCTCCGGTATCTCCTGGAACGCGAGGGGATCCGGTACGATCTGATCAACGCCGCCCTCGGGGCCGGCCTGGACGATCTCTATCGCGTCGCCCTCCGGGCGAGGGCGCTGGACGCCCTTAAAACCGGGCCGCAGTTCGAACCGCTGATTCTGATGGCCAAGCGGGTGAACAACATTCTAGGCGGCCAGGCGACGACGGCGTTGAATCCCGACGTCTTCGTCGAAAAAGCGGAGAAGGAACTCTACGCGACGTTCACGATCATCAAGGAGAACGTTGGCCCGATGGTCGCCAAGGGCGATTTCCTTCAAGCCCAGAAAGTCGTCTTCCGGCTCCAGCCCGTCCTCAACGACTTTTTCGAGAAGGTGATGGTCATGGTCGAGGAGCCGAAACTGAGGAAAAACCGGCTGGCCCTTCTCCAGGCGATCCGCAAGACGCTCTCCCAGATCGCCGATTATGCCCAGGTCGTAGTCGAAGGGGAAAAGACCGAAAAATAAGCGCCGGCCGAAGCCAGCCGGAAAAGGTCAGACCTCGAAGGTGCCGTCGCGGCGGCCGCCCGTCTCGTCCTTGATGATCGTCGTCTCATCCATGAATTTCTGCTCGTAGGAAATGATCTTGACGAGGTTGCCGGGGTAATTCATGTCCTTTTTGTCGCCGTAGGGCAGGAACTGGACGCCAAGCTGGAATTTGTAGCTCTGGCCGGGATTGGAGGCGAACCAGCGGACGATCCCGTCCATTTTCAGGGCGGAGGGGTCACCGGGAACCTGGACGCTGAGATGGACGCGGGTGTCCAAATCCAGTATTGTCTGGGAGAGAAAGCGGATGCCGCCCCGGCTGATGTCCAACATCGGGAGAAACTCCGACGCATAGGCGCTTTTCTTGAACAGGCCCTTCCCTCTTCTGAAGGCGATCGTCGCGCCGGGGATGCGGAACCGGGCGCAAGATCGCTTTTCAAGGACGTCTTCAGACACACACGCCTCGCTGGTGTTCAGATCTTCCGATTCTCAATTATAAGATAACCCAACCGGAAATAAATGTAAAGTCAAGGGGGAAAAGGCAGGCCTTCTCCTGCGGCGCGGAATCTCTAATGGCCGCAAATACCTTCCTCCAGCCGCGCCCTGGCTCCCGGGGGTCGCGTAGGACTGCCAAGCCTGGGAACCAGTCCCGTCGGTTCCCCCCACGGAAAATCACCGTGGGGCCCCCCTCCGCTATGCGGCTTCCGGGAGATATTTGCGACCTTGCGAGATTCCGCTCAGATCATTTTTTTGTGAACTGGATGCCGGTCAGGATGAAGGCCTGACTTTGCCGGTGAAAAAAGATTATAATGAATACCCAAGGGAGGTAATCATGGCCGTTCGAGTCGCGACGATCATCATGGCCGGCGGACAGGGGAGCCGCCTTTTTCCCTTGACGAAAGTCCGGAGCAAGCCGGCCGTCCCGATTGCCGGGCGGTTCCGGATCATCGATATCTCGATTTCCAACTGCATCCATTCCGATTATCGAAAAATCTTCATCCTGACCCAGTTCGCCAGCGAATCGCTCCACCGCCATATCTTCTCCGCGTACCGTTTCGACAGCTTCCACAAGGATTTCATCGCCATCCTGGCGGCCAAACAGACCCTCGATAACCGGGGCTGGTTCCAGGGAACGGCCGACGCCGTCCGGCAGAACCTCTCGTCCGTCGAGAGCTCGGGCGATTTGTTCCTGATCCTGTCCGGCGACCATCTCTACCGGATGGACTACCGGAAGTTCGTCGAGGCCCACGTCAAGACCGGGGCGGATATCTCGATCTCGGTGATTCCGGT
>CAYSGA010000088.1:2606-7800 GCA_964430165.1 uncultured Eubacteriales bacterium | reverse complement strand
CCGGTCGGGCCGTTCTATTCCGCCGACCGGGCCAAAGATTTGATGAGCGAAAAAAGCTGGACGATGGTCGAGGACGCCGGCCGCGGCTGGCGCAAGGTCGTGGCCTCGCCCAAGCCGATCGATATCGTTCCTAAATGGATCATCAGTGACCTGGTCCGGGCGGGCCGGATCGTCATCGCCGCCGGCGGCGGCGGGATCCCCGTCATCCTCAACGGCAACGGCCTGTACGAGGGCGTCGAGGCGGTCATCGACAAGGATTACGCCTCCAGCCTCATCGCCCGGGAAATCGGGGTCGACCTGTTCATCATTCTGACGGCCATCGACCGCGTCTGCGTCGATTTCGGCAAGCCGACCCAGCGCGATCTTCCGGTCCTGCCCGTCCCGGAAGCCCGTCGGCTTCTTGCGGAAGGGCAATTTCCGCCGGGCTCGATGGGACCGAAAATCCGCGCGGCCATCGAGTACATTGAAGCGGGAGGAAAGGAAGTTCTCATCACCGACGCCGCCCACCTGCGGGCGGCCCTCCTCGGCCGGTCCGGGACGCGGATCGTCAAGGACGAGCAAACACAAGAAGGAGCCTGATTTTGAAAAAAGATTTCATCTCCATTCACGACCTCACCCGGTACGAATTCTTCGAGTTGATGGACCAGACCAAGAAAATCAAGAACGATCCGGACGATTACCGCAAAAAACTCAAGAACCGAATCCTGGCGATGGTTTTCGAAAAGCCGTCCCTCCGGACCCGGATGACGTTCGAGGTCGGGATGATCGAACTCGGCGGAAAGGCGATCTACCTCGGTCCCAACGAGATCCAGATCGGGAAACGGGAAACCGTCGAAGACATCGCCCACAACCTTGAGCGCTGGGTGGACGGGATCATGATCCGGACCTTCGCCCACGACAACGTCGTCCGCCTGGCCAAGGCCTCCTCCGTCCCGGTCATCAACGCCCTGACCGACCTTCTTCATCCCTGTCAGGCCATGGCCGACTTTTTCACTCTGGAGGAACACAAGGGAAACATCAGTAAAATCAAGCTCGCCTGGGTCGGCGACGGAAACAACGTCTGCCACAGCCTGATGTTCGCCGCGGCCAAAGCGGGATGCAAAATGAGCGCGGCCGCCCCCAAGGGATACGAACCGAATCCCGAAATCGTCAAGCTGGCGAAGGCCGACGGCGAAGGGTCCGAATTCGATCTCACGGTCACCTCCGACCCGGGCGAAGCCGTCCGCGGAGCCGACGCCGTCTA
This sequence comes from uncultured Eubacteriales bacterium, assembly GCA_964430165.1. Classification (GTDB taxonomy): domain Bacteria; phylum Acidobacteriota; class Aminicenantia; order Aminicenantales; family UBA4085; genus JAAZPG01. The sequence continues at coordinate 6,557 of CAYSGA010000088.1, read as the reverse complement.
TACCGATGTCTGGACGTCGATGGGCCAGGAAACCGAAAAAGAGGAACGTCTGCGGCTGTTTGCTCCCTACCAGGTCAACGAAGCCCTGATGGCCAGGGCCAAGGAGGACTGCGTCTTCATGCATTGCCTTCCCGCCCATCGCGGGGAGGAAGTCAGCGCCGAAGTATTCGAGGGTCCCCGATCCATCGTTTTCGACCAGGCAGAAAACCGCCTTCACACCCAGAAAATGATCCTGCTGGCCCTCATGGGCAAATAAAGAGAGATTTCATGGAAAAGGACAACGCTCTCGTCCAGGTGGCCCCAGGCGACATCTCCTTCATCGAAAAGGAGCTGGCGTCTTCGCGGAAACCGGCGACGACCAAGGATCTCGCCGGCAAGCTCGCCTATCATAAAACGGCCGGAGAACGGACCCGGGACGTCAAACTCTACGATCCGGCCTGTTCCTATGAGGTCGGCGACACGATCTGCAAGGAATACGACGAGGAGCTGACCGTCGGCTCGAAGGTTCATGAACATTTCCGCGGGGCCGTTGTCCTGACCGTCGTCCGCAAGGTCTATTACAAGGACTTCGGCTGCGAAATGCTCGAGGTCGATTACACCGGCGGGGGCATCTTCCGCAAGTACATCGATTACATGAAAAAGGTCAAGACCCAGGTGATGCTCCCGGCCAACGAGGGCGGCACGAATCAGCCTCTCCGGATCATGCCCCACGCCGAGGATCCGCGGCTGACCGAGCTTCCGATGACGGAGCGCGACCTCAAATCCCTGGAACGGCAATTGCGGACGTCCCTGGCCAAATCCCCGGCCTTCTTTGTCTGGGGCGACTGGTGGCAATTGACGATCGCCCAACCAGCGTTCCCGGAAGAAAAAATCAAGGACATCGAAGCCCATCTGGCCGCCTCGAAGGCTTCGGCCGCAACGACCGACTTGATTCAGAAATTATTCGGGCTGGAACCGTCCCACGATTTGTTCGATCTCCACTGCCTGGCTCTCAGCCACCTTCTCGAAACGAAATTCCGGAAGGAGTTCGTCCTGGTCCAGCCGGTCGGCTGGGGCAAATGGATGCTTAAAAGCGTACTCGCGGCCATGCCCGAAGGCCTGCCTTTGGCGGCCCCCGCCGCCGCCCTTCTTCCGTTCGAGGGCGCCGAGACGGTTCCCGTCACGCCGTTTCACGATTTCCCCCTGAAGGTTTATCTCGGCTGGCGGGAAATCCTGTCGGGCGGGGTGAAAATTCCCAAAGGGTTCAACAAGGAATTGTCCCGGGCCCGCGAATATGTCTTCACCGACGCCGACGAAAAACGGAATATCACTGTCCATTATTTCCCCCAGCAGGGTTATTTCCTGGGATTGAGGGAATTTTTCGAGACCGCGGCGATTCCCCAGGGCACGAGCATGACCCTGGAAAAGATCGGCCCGGTCCAGTTCAACTTCTGGCTGAAAAAGTCGAAGAAAAAAATCCAGGTCGCCAAGATGGCCTACGAAGCCAAGGGCGACGCCTTCTCCGAGGCGGGCGAGACGGCGACCCTGGCCATGCCGAACAAGATCATCTACCTCGAACGCGACCATCTTCAGCGGCTGACGTCCCTGATTCCGCAGCGAACGGGGCTGGATCTCAAGGGTCTCCTGACCCTGATCTTCAAGCATTTCAGTTTTCAGTCGGCGAATTTTTCCCTTCATTACCTCCGGGCGTATCATCTCGTCGACGTGCTCCGTCGGACCACGCAGGAAGACGTGGAGTTCACCCTCCTCAACAGCCCCGAATTCGAGAAATCGGACAAGAAAAAGGGAATCTTCTATTACCACGAAACCCCCTCCGAGCTGCCGGTCGAGGAGAAAGAGGAAGCCGCCCCGGCCAAGGACGGCGTCCCCGAAGCGGCCGGCGAACTGACCTCGGACGATTTCCTCGAACACGAATTCACGATCCTCGAGCAAGCCCCGCCGCCCAAGCCGCCCGCGGCCCGGAAGGCGGAGGAGGAGGCGGCGATGGCCGCAGCCGAACTCGAGGCATTCGAAGAGGAAAAGAAGGCCAAAGTCGAGAAAGAAGCGGCCGCCCCGGCCAAGAAAGAAAAAGAAAAGAAGAAGATCAGCCTCGAAAGCGACCGCCGGCCGAAATCCCGGAAGAGCGAACGCCGAGTCAAGGAAGAGGAAATCGAGGAATTGGAATCCGAACGCGAAGCTCTCTTTGCCGAAAAAGGCGCCGAGGCCGAGGGCCCGGAGCTCCCGGCCGAAGGAGCGGACTCCGTCGCCCCCGAAGCGCCGGCCGAAACGGCCAAACCCGCCGGGCCCGGTCCGCTGGGCGCCTTCGGCGGCGGGCTGTTTGCCGAGAAGCTCAAAGTCGCCCTTAAAAAGAAACGGGAGGAGCCGGGCGAGGGTCAGGATAAGCCGACCGAAACGACTTGATCCGCGTCCGTTCCGGACCCCCCATTGACATGCGGCGAAACGCCGGCCGAATCATCCTCTTTTTCGCCCCGACCCGTTTTCTCCGGGCGCTCGGGCCGGGCTTGTTAATTTTCGCCTGCCTCGGCGGATCGGGCGACGCTCGGGGACAAACGGATTCCCTCCGACCGGCCGGCCAATTCCGGGCTTCCTTCGGCCTGGACTCCCTGGAACGCAAATTCTACAAACCCGAGTTCCACTTGTCCGCGCCTTTTCCCGGACCGAGCCGGCACCGAGTCTTCCTCGACCTGAATTACCTCCAAAAAATCAACGGCGACATGGAAGGTCCGATCGACTTTTGGATTCAGACCGGCCTGGTCGCCCGCCTTGGGGACGGACTTGCGGCCGAGGCGAGTCTGAACCACTTCTGCCGCCACCGGACATCCCTTTTCAGCGCATATATTCTGAACCTCAACGAACTCGTCGGGAGGGTTTGGGTGCGGCGCGGCGGCTTTCGGGCCGGGGTCGGACTGGGAACGTATGTCGGCGGAAGCTCCGGCTATGACCGCCTGGCGGTGTTGAACGCAAGCGGGACGGGACTTCTCATCCCGGAACTCTCTTTTTCGGGCGAGGTCAAGTGGGTGAATTTTTCCGAAATCCTGTACGAGGCGGAACTCGCGATCGCCCTGTCGCCCGGCGCGGAGCTGATCCTGGCCGGGATCAAAACCTACCGGCTCCCCGCCGCGACCCATCTCGGGGTCCGTTTCGGGGCGGACGGCGGAAGGTCCCGATTCCTCGAAGGTTTCGACCTGACCGTCGGCGTTTATCCGTTTTTCGACGCCTACAAGCTGATGGTCGACGGCTCGTTTCGCCTCGCCCTTTTTCGGGAGACGTCGCGGCGCTTTTTTGTCGACGCCGCCTTCCGCTCCCCCCTCCTGACCGGTTCTGGATTCTGGGGTCAGTTCTGGCCCGACCGGATGATGTACGCGGTTTCCGCCGAATACGAGCGGCCGGTCGGGAGATTTTTCGCGGCCGTGTACGGCCGATACTTCGCCGACATGCCCGTGGACAAGGCCGTTCCTTTCCGGGCCAGCGTCGCAACCGGCCTGGCCCTCCGAAACCAGCCGGATTTCAACCGCCTGGATCTTCCGGTTCGTTTCGACGTCCGGGCAGGATTCGACCTCAAATTCAAATACGATTTCGGGCTGAAATTCGGGGTCAACACGAAGGGCGGGGCGGGCTGGAAAGCCGGCCTCGAAGCCCGGGTCGAAGCCAACGACGAACGGCGGGCGGCCGAGGCCCGGGTGTTTTTCGATTTCGGCCGCGCCGTTTCCGTCAGGCCTTTCCTCGGGTTGCGGCAGATCACCCCGCTGGCCGGAGATTCGACATCCGACGGCGCGTTCCGGCGGATCCTGACGGCCGGGGTCTCCTTCTATAAATGGTTCGACTAACCAGGGGGACAGGGCTAAAGACCTGTCCCCCCCTTTTTTATAGGATCTCCCGCATAGAACCTTTTCTCCTCGTCACTTCCATTTCGTCGAGCAATTCCAGGAGGGGAATCGCATACTTCCGGCT
>CAYSGA010000088.1:0-2506 GCA_964430165.1 uncultured Eubacteriales bacterium | reverse complement strand
TCGTCACTTCCATTTCGTCGAGCAATTCCAGGAGGGGAATCGCATACTTCCGGCTGAGGCCCGTCATCTCCTTGAATTCCGCGATCGATATGACCCGCTGCCCCCCCTTGCGGAGTTTCTCGATCACGCCCTCAAGCCACGGCCGGTGAAGGTAATATCCGTCCTTCCCGACGACGATCCGTTTCCGTTCGACGAGGATGTCCAGGAGCTGGTCCCGGGTTTCGGCCGACAGCTTCAGAGTGTCGCAGATCTCGACCGGAGAGACCGATCTGGGATTGCCGGAGAAACATTCCTCTTCGATCCTCCGGAGGATGAGTTCCTCGCGCTCGGGAAGTTCCCGGACGAAATCCGGAAACGCGTAAAGACCTTGATCCTCCCGGAGTTTTCCCTCGTGCACGAGGGTTTTGAGGCACAAAAGAAGGATTTGACGGGGGATCTCGAACCGTTCCTGGATTTTGGAAAGGGCGACGCCGCGTTCCTTGATGTGCGAGGAATGAAATTTCGAAAGATAGGCGACGAATTTCCCCTCGAAATAATCGATCGCCTCCCGGGCGACGAGATGGAGCGGAGTGAAGGAGAGGATGCGGACCCGGCCGGCCGCTTCCAGGGCCCTGGCCAGGTCGGTTAATCCCTGGTAATCGGGAGGGAAAACACCGGTTAAATCCTTTTCCTTGAGACCCTGCAACCCGAAGGCCTTCGCCAAGGCGATCATCTTGGGGCCGTCGCCGGCCGGAAGGCGCTTGGGAATCGCGGGATGGGAGGTACGCATGAGGGTTTTCTCGTCGGGAAGATTTCATTCTAAGGGAAACGACGGGGAAAGACAACGGAAACCCGCGGAAGAAGTTCCGCAATAATTTCGAAAAGGGCGATTTTCTAATAATGAGGAGTCTCCCCTGTGGCCGGAGAGGCCTCCCTCCAGCCGCGGGAACCAGTCCCGTCGGTTCCCCTTTTATCGGCGGCACCAATACCATGGAGGGGGAGCAGGGCAAGCCGCGCGTTCGAAGATGCGCGGCTATTGCCCGTTGAGGGGGAACTCATTTTTTTGGGTTCCCCCTCAATCTTCGAGCCCCCCTCCGCTATGCGGCCTACAGGAGGCACTTATGGCCATTTGGAGATTCCGATTAAATTGTTTTTGTTCTACTAGATCCGAGATTACTTGGAATGCGGTCGTTTCCCTTGGATCCGCGGGCGGGATGCTTCGACGGGAAGAACGAGACTCATCCGCCGGAGGAGCGGGTCGACGGAGGCGATCTGGACCCGGAGGCCTTGGCCGAGTTCATATTGCCGGCCGGTGCGTTTCCCGGTCAGAGCGCCCTTCGAGCGCTTGGCGAAATAATCCCCGCCGAGGTCATCGAACGCCAGGAGCCCCGAGACGAGATAATCGTCGAGTTCGATGATGAGCCCGCCCCGGGAAATGTCGATGATCACCCCGGAAAGTTCGTCGCCGAGCCGTTCCTTGAGAAACCGGTAAATCCGCCATTCGACGAGGTCCTTCTCGGCAGCGTTGGCCTTTCGCTCCCGCTCGGAGCAATGGGCGGCGGCCAGGTCAAGCCCGGCCGGCCGGGGGGTGCGTCCGGCCAGGTCGTCCTTCAAAAGCCGATGAACGACGAGGTCCGGGTAGCGGCGGATCGGCGACGTGAAATGGGTGTAATCTTTCAGTCCGAGACCGTAGTGGCCGGAATGTTCCGCGGAATATTCGGCCAGCCGCAGCGACCGGAGGATCTGGATGTTGACGAACTTTTCGATCGGCGTGCCCTCGGCCGCCCGGATCGCGGCTTGAAGATCGCGGGAGGTGATCCGGCCGGCGGCCGGAAGCAGGATGTGGAAGAAGGCCAGCGTCTCCCGGAGTTTTTCAAGGTCCTCCTCGGCCGGGTTTTCGTGGACGCGGTGGAGGGACGGAACGTTACGGAGACGGAGATATTCGGCCACGGCGACATTGGCCGCGACCATGAATTCCTCGACGAGTTTGTGCGCTTCGTTCTGGACGAAGCCTTCCACCGAGGCGACCTTTCCTTCCTGGTAGACGAGTTCCGGTTCAACCAGGTCGAAATCGAGGCTGCCCCCGGCAAGCCGTCGCTTCCGAATCGCCCGAGCGAGGGCCCTCATGTCCAGGAGGTCGGAAATGATCGGGGAATGCGCGGCCCGTTCGGCCGGGTCGTTCTCCAGGATCTTGAAGACCGAGGAGTACGTCATCCGCTCGACCGTCCGGATGATCGCGGGGTGAAACGCCGCGCCGATCCGCTCCCCTTCCGTGTTGAAATCCATGATGACGGAAACGGCCAGGCGATCGACGCGCGGCCGAAGCGAGCAGAGGTCGTTGGAGAGACGGGTCGGGAGCATCGGCAGGGTCAGGCCGGGAAAATACACGCTTGTGGCCCGGGCATAGGCATCGGCCTCCAGAGCCGTTCCGGGCCGGACGTAATGAGACACGTCGGCGATATGAACCCCGAGCCGCCAGCCGCCGGCTTCGCGCCGGGCGATGGAGACCGCGTCGTCGAAGTCCTGG
>CAYSGA010000087.1:0-7806 GCA_964430165.1 uncultured Eubacteriales bacterium | reverse complement strand
GGACGTAGGCGCAGACGCGGTTTTTGAAGACACGCTTGCTGTCGACCATCCCCAAGGCGGCCTGCTGTTTCCCCTTGGCCTCGGCGAGGGCCAGTTCGGCCTCGGCCGTGATTTTCTTCAGGCTCAGCTTGGACAGGGCCAGGCCGATCTGTTCCGGGGGAAACAGGGTGACCCCGAAACTCATTGTTAAATTGCGACGGGGTTGAAATTCCTGGTGATCGAAAAACCGGTCTTCGACTGCCTTCCGGATCCGTTCGGTCAGGAGGGTCGCTTCCTCGATTGAAGTGACGCCGCCGAGGAAGAACAGAAACTCTTCGCCGCCGTAACGGCACAGAAGGTCGTCCTCGCGGATGGCGGATTTCATCGTCACGGCGAGGTCGCGCAGCAACCGATTGCCGGCCTCCTGGCCATTGCGGTCGTTGTAGTGTTTGAACCAGTCGACGTCGCCCATAACGATGGCGAACGTCCCCGTTTCCTTCCGCCGTTTGCTGAATTGTTCGACCTGTTGAATGACCTTTTCAAAAAAAGGATCCGGCCGGAGCAGGCCCGTGAGGGCGTCATATTGGATGAGATTCAGCTTGGTCACGGCCAGGGCGATGTGCTCGGACAGTCCCCGGAGGATTTGAATGTCCTCCCCCGAGAAGACCGCCGGCGTTCCGACTTTGTTGTAAACTTCGATGACCCGGATGATCTCGGAAACGCTTTTCAAGGGAACGCAGATGAGGCTCCGGAGGGGGGCGCTCAAACTCCGGTATCTTGAGGAGAAGCGCGGGTCGCCGGAAGCATCGGCCAGGGCGATCTCGGTTCCGGACCGGGCGGCGTTTGAGGCGAAATCCACGGAAGGGAGGAGGGCGACGTGCCGGGTGAAGTCGGAGTGGGCGAGATAGGATTGATCCCAAACCAGCGGTTTGAGATATGTCCCGAGCGTGTCGTTGTCCTCGAGAAGGTAAAGAGAAATGCTCCCGGCGCGGACGATCTCCTTGATGTCAGGAATCGTGTCGAGGAGGTTGTTGACGTCCGTGGCCGCGTAAAGCTTGCGAAGGATGTCCTCGAATAGCCGGTTGAGCTTTTGAATGCGGACGTAGCGGGCTTCGAGCGCGACCCGCTTTTCGAGTTCCTTGACGAGCCCTTGCGACAGGGCGCTGCCGACGTCTTTAATCTCGGCGTAGACCTTCCGGAGATTGTTTTCGGTGGAGGCCTTGGACTTGGACAGGGCCTCCACGTCGGTTTTCAGGCGGGCGTATTCCTGGGCAATGCTCAGGATGCGCCGGGCCCGGGCTTGATCCGCGGGTACTCCGGTGAATAGGAGATAATCGACGAATCGGTCGGAAGGATATTTCCGGACGGCCTCTTGGAGATGATCCTCCCGGTTTCCGACCAGGAGGAGACAGGGGACGTTGGACAGGAGTTCGGGAAGGGGGGGACGGCCGGCGGTTTTGATTTCGACGATCGCCAGGTCAAAGGAAGAAGAGGCCAAAAGAACGGCGGCTTTTTCAATTGTCGGGGAGGTGTATACAACCCCGCGTTCATGAGCGAGATTGAACAAAAACTCCCGCTCGGCAGGATTGGAACTAAATACAAATACTTTGCCCACGCCTACCCATCCTTCACTTCAAACCTCGGCCCGAACTTCCAAGTCATTTATAATCCGTTTGTTGGGCCCTGTCAAGAGGTTTTTTTGAGCTGTTTCCCCACCCCCGGGGCCGGCGGGAGAGAAGCTCAATAGAACCCGGAAACGAATCCCACTCTGCTTCGATCTCGCGAATAGGCCGTCCTCCGCCCCCGGGAACCAGTCCCGTCGGTTCCCCCCATGCTCGACAAGGCAAGCATGGGGCCCCCCTCCGCTATGGGGGCTTGAGGGCGGCCTATTCGCGAGATCGAATTGGCGTTTCCCAAAAAGTTCCTCGCGCAAATCGCTGTGCGTCCCGACGATGACAAGTCACGCGGGGTAAGGCCATTTTTCCACGGCTGAATCGCTGAAGATTTACGGCTTTGGAGGGGAAGCGTTCAAGGGCGCGAAACGGCAGGAATAAGTATTCAATTTTTAGGGCGGTGTGATATATTTGTCTCCTTCCAGGAGGACAAAATGACGCCGCCAGAGACGAAATATCGTCCGGTCCGGGCCCCGCGCGGATCCCGTTTGCACACCCAGGGCTGGGGTCAGGAAGGCGCTCTCCGGATGCTGATGAACAACCTGGATCCCCAGGTCGCGGAAAAACCCGAAGAATTGATCGTCTACGGGGGGACGGGGAAAGCCGCCCGCAATTGGGACTGTTACCACGCGATCGTCAAAAGCCTGAAATCGCTGAAAAACGACGAAACCCTGATCGTCCAGTCGGGCAAACCGGTGGGGGTTTTTCGGACGCACGCCGAAGCGCCTCGGGTCCTGATCTCCAACGCGATGCTGGTCCCCAAGTGGGCGACGTGGGACGAGTTCCGGCGGCTGGAAGGTCTCGGCCTGACGATGTACGGCCAAATGACGGCAGGCAGCTGGATTTACATCGGCACCCAGGGCATCCTCCAGGGGACGTTTGAGACGCTCGCCGCAGTGGCGAAAAAGCATTTCGGCGGAACCTTGAAAGGCCGGATTGCGGTCACCGCCGGACTGGGGGGAATGGGCGGCGCCCAGCCGCTGGCGGTCACGATGAACGACGGGGTGGCGATCGTCGTCGAGGTCGATCGGCTCCGGATTCAAAGGCGGATCGATACCCGCTACGTGGATACGATGACCGACAGCCTGGACGAAGCTCTCCGGCGGGCCTCGGCCGCGGCGAAAAAGGGAGAACCGCTCTCCATCGCCCTGCTGGGGAACGCGGCCGACATCCTGCCCGAACTCGTCCGCCGCGGGATCACGCCCGATGTTCTCACGGATCAAACGTCCGCCCACGACGAGCTCAACGGCTACGTGCCGAACGGGCTTTCCTATGAAGACGCCCTCGCTCTGCGCCGGAAAGACCCGGCCGGGTATTCCCGGCGGAGCATGGAGGCGATGGCCGTTCATGTCGGGGCGATGCTCGAGCTTCGAAAACGCGGCGCCAGGACTTTTGATTATGGAAACAACATCCGCGGCCAGGCCCGGCAGGCCGGCGTCGTGGACGCGTTCGACATCCCGGGGTTCGTTCCCGAATACATCCGGCCGTTGTTTTGCCTGGGAAAGGGCCCCTTCCGCTGGGCGGCGCTTTCCGGGAAACCGGCCGATATCTTCGCGACGGACCAAGCCGTGCTGGAAACATTCCCCAAAGACGCGGCCCTGGCCCGCTGGATCCGCAAGGCCCGGGCCCAGGTCAAGTTCCAAGGCCTGCCGGCCCGGATCTGCTGGCTCGGTTACGGCGAGCGGGCCCTCTTCGGCGACGTCATCAACCGGCTGGTCCGCAAAGGCAGGATCAGCGCGCCGATCGTGATCGGCCGGGATCACCTCGACACCGGGTCGGTGGCTTCCCCCAACCGCGAAACCGAAGCGATGCGGGACGGATCGGACGCGATCGCCGACTGGCCGGTTCTCAACGCCCTTCTGAACGCCGTTAACGGCGCTTCCTGGGTGTCCGTTCATCACGGCGGCGGCGTGGGCATCGGCTTCTCCATCCACGCCGGCATGGTCATCGTCGCCGACGGGCAGACATCGACCGCCCGACGGCTCGAACGCGTTCTGACCGGCGACCCGGGCCTGGGCGTCGTCAGGCACGCCGACGCGGGTTACCACGAGGCGATCGATTTCGCCCGCAAGGCCGGCGTGAAAATCCCGATGGGCGGGCGGTAAGCCTGGCGCGGGTCTCCGGCCGTCAACGGCCGGAGACGGACGGAGCCGTTTTCCGTCAACTCTGATTTTCGCATTTTTCGTTCGGGCGAAAGCCCGTTCGCGTTTTTTCTCCTTCCGGTTGAGGTTTTCGCGGGTTCATGAATCTGGCATGAACCCGGCATAAGATCGGACCGAAAGGAGTCATCACATGACTATTCAAAAAAAGACGGGGAAAATGAGGGCCGCCGCCTTCATCATGGCGGCGGCGACCCTGGGAGGAGTGTTCGCGGGAAGCGGCCTGGCAGCGCCGAAGGACGTCTGCTTGACGGCCTTGGAAAAATGCATGGTGGACGCGGTGGCGGGAGGCGCCGGAGGCGGCCTCGGACTCGCCATCACGGTTTCCTCGTGTCTGGCCGGGTACGACTTTTGCCGAAAGTACATCGTTTCGACGAGGTGATCCGATGAGAACATCCGGTCGAATCGTTTTCCGAAGCGCGGCGATTCTCCTTCTTCTGATCCTGGTGGCGGGCGCCGGCGTCCTCGAAGCGGGTCTTTGCCTGGATGCCTTCAAACTGTGCATGCTCGACCCCATCAACCAGGCGACGTTGACCGGAGGGTTGTATTGCTTGAACGGATACTACTTTTGTCTCAAGTACGTCGGATCAACGAAGTGATCCGTCCGGCCGGGGGAGGATCGAAACGGCGTCCTCCCCCGGAATTTTTTCCGCGGGAATGAAAAAAACGGAACGGCGGAGCGTCCTTCCAAGCAGGAGGGCAACCATGAAGATCCGTCAACGTTCCGTTTTCTTCGTCCTGTTGGGGGCGGCGATATTCGCCGCGAGGGGGGATTCTCCGCCGGCTCGCGTCAGGCTCGAGGAGCTTTCGTCGATCGGCGGCCCGGAGAACGACGCGCTGTTCCTCTGGACGGGTGTTTCCGTCGACCGGGAGGAGAACGTGTTTTTCTCCGATGCCCTGGACTGTTCCATCAAGAAGTTCAGCCCGGACGGTATCCTGTTAAAGAAGGCCGGTCGCAAAGGCCAGGGGCCCGGCGAGTTCGAAAAGCCCGTCGGCGTCTCAGTGATCGGCGACCGGGTTTACGCCTGGGATTTGTACGCGCGCGCCCTTCAGGCCTTTGACCTGAACCTCGTCTATCGGGAAACGCTTCCGATGCCGGGAACCGTGGACGGCCTCGCCGGACTTCCCGGAGGTCGTATTGCGGCCTGCGTCCGCCCGTCTTACACGTCCGCGAAGGTCGTCATTTTCTTACCCGACGGAACCCCCGTCCGGGAATTCGTCCTCAGCGAGTTGAAGGATCCGACGGTGTTTGGCACGGTCTGCTTCGCGGTCGATCCTTCGGGAGAATCTTACTTCAGCTATCTGTTCCGCGACCTGGTCGAAAAACGAAACGCCGCGGGAGAACGGGTTTGGGCCCGGGAGGTTTTGGGGGCGGGTCCGGGCGTTTTGAACGACGTTCAGGGACTCAAAGTCCCCTCGGAGACGTGTCTTTTGAGCCTGGCCCGGGACGGTCAAGGCCGCGTCTTTGCCCTCGGCGGAACGAAGGCGGTTCATCAAGGCCGAGATGTCTTTGTCTTCCGCTCCGACGGATCGGCCCTCGCTTCGTTCATCCTGCCGGAACCAAGTCACTCTCTTTATTTTGACCATCGGGATTGTCTTTATGTTTCCGCCGACGGCGGCGTGACCATGAAAAAGTATCGGGTGATGTTTGAATAGCGGAGTCAGGACCCGGAAAATGAGAATTCCTTCAATCGTTTTTCTGACCGCGGCTCTTACGGTGATGGTCGGGCCGTTCCGTATCGCGGACCGGCTTTCTTCCGCGGGAGGGGAAGGAGACGCCCGAGGCGGGCGCGGGTGTTTCGCGATTGTCTTGATCGACGCCGACAGCTTGGCCTGTTCCCCTTGTGGCGCGGCCCTTATGGAATTTTGCCGGGCTGTTCCCCCGGACGTCCAGGAGGACCGGGTCGTCGGCGTTCTCACGTTCCGGGAGGGGGTCGAGCCCGACCTCAGGCGGGCCCGGATTGCCCGGACGAGATGGAACGGATACAGCCGGGCCAACGACATCCGGTTCCCGGTCACCGTCGATGAAACCCATGCGCTCGACCGCCTGAGTGAAGAGGGAACAACGGTTCTCCTGTTCGATATTTCGACGGGAAATCTGAAACGATGGACCGCGCCGTTCAGCCCCGGCGCCCTGCAGGAAATGACCCGTTATCTCTTCCACGATAAATCCGTGTAATGGAATCCTGCCCATGATCGCGAAAGAACGTCTTCGTGTCCTCAATTCCCGGGAATCCGCCGCCGGAGATTACGTCCTTTATTGGATGCAGGCGGCCCAGCGGGCCGAGGCCAATCCGGCCCTGCAATACGCCGTCCAACTCGCCAACGAGCAACGTCGCCCCTGCCTGGCGTTTTTTGGTTTGACCGACCGATTCCCCGAAGCGAACGCCCGGCCCATGGCTTTCATGCTCGAAGGACTGCGGGAGACGCAACGGGCCCTGGCCGACCGCGGCATCAAGCTCGTCGTGCGGCGCGTCTCACCGGAAAAGGGAGTCGTCGAGATGGGGAGGGCGGCGTCCCTGGTCGTGACGGACCGGGGCTACCTTCGGATTCAAAAGTCCTGGCGGGCTCGGGCCGCGGCCGATTTGTCCTGTCCCTTGATTCAGGTGGAAACCGAGGCGGTTGTTCCCGTGGAAAAGGCCTCGCCCAAGGAGGAATACGCGGCGGCCACGTTCCGGCCTAAAATCCGCAAGATTCTGGCTTCTTATCTCGCCCTTCCCCCGGACCGCAAACCCTTACGGGATTCCCTGGGCTGGAACGGAGATTCCCTCGACCTGGAAAACCTCGATGAAATCCTCGCTGGCCTGAAGATCGACCGGAGTGTCGGCCCGTCGCCTTTTTACAAAGGCGGCACGGACGAAGCAAAAAGGCGCTTCCGCCTCTTTCTTCGGGAGCGGATCGATCATTTCGGCGACTTCCGCAACAATCCCTCGCTCGATTATTTGTCCCATCTCAGCCCGTATCTTCATTTCGGCCAGATTTCCCCCGTTTGGCTGGCGGTGAAGGCGGCGGCGACGGAAAGCCGCGGGCGGGATGCGTTTCTCGGGGAGCTGATCGTCCGCCGGGAATTGGCGATGAACTTCGTTCATTACAACGACCGCTACGATTCTTTGGAGTCGCTTCCGGCCTGGGCCCGGGCGACATTGGCCGAGCATGCCGCCGACGCCCGGCCCGTCCTCTATACCCGGGCGGAGCTGGAAGCGGGAAAATCGCATGATCCCTACTGGAACGCGGCCCAACGGGAAATGGTCCTGACCGGAAAGATGCACGGATATATGCGGATGTATTGGGGGAAAAAAATCCTCGAATGGAGCGCGGCTCCCGAAGAGGCCTTCGCGACCGCTCTCACCCTTAACAACAAGTACGAAATCGACGGCCGGGACCCCAACGGTTTCGCCGGGGTGGCCTGGTGTTTCGGCAAGCACGACCGCCCTTGGGGGAAACGGCCGATCTTCGGCTCCGTCCGTTACATGAACGACAGGGGCCTGCGGCGGAAATTCGACGCGGACCAGTACGTCCGCAACGTCGCCCGGCTTGCAGCCCGCGCGGATTGACCCCGGTCAGGGCCGGCGCTCGAGGCGGAATTTCTCGACGAGATGATGCGGCTGGTAGGACAGCTTGGCCCGACGCAGGCCCGGAAGTCCAAGGTCCTCCTCGCGGTTGATGAAGGCGAAATTGGCGAGGGCGTTACGGACGAACTCCCGGTTCATGGTCTGGGCCAGGCCCTCGCAACAGGGGCTGACAATTTCGATATGAATGACGGCCGTGGCCGCGGTCAACGGCTCGCCGATCGAAAGGGCGGCGAGCCGCCCGTCCACTTCGAGCGCCCCGCCCAACAGGCCGAGTGCCCCAAAATGCGTCAGGGCTTCCTGGATCGCGTTTTTTTGTCCGACGGCCGTGGCCGCGGTCTCGTCCTTTTCCGCAAACCATTCTTCGAAGAGTTTCCGGCAGGCCTCCACGTGGCCGGCGTTCACGGGGACATACCGCCAGGTGTG
>CAYSGA010000086.1:0-7826 GCA_964430165.1 uncultured Eubacteriales bacterium | reverse complement strand
GTCGCCCCGTCGGTGATCAGGACCTCCTCTTTGAGGACCTTGGATTCCTTCTCGAACCGGAGGATCTGCTCCTTGAGAACGTCGTCGCCCTCGCTTGGGCCGTACTGGAGAACGTCGGAACCTTCCTTCTCGATCACTTCCTTGAAGAGGGCGGCCAATTGTTCCTTGGGGAACGAATCGGGGCTGGGGAGGCCGCCGGCCAGCGAAATCATCCCTTCGATTCCCTTGGTTGCCTTGATCATCTCCCGGATGAACGAAACGCCCATCGACCGGGTGGTTTGGGAAAGCAGGTGTTCGGGAAAGGACACGGGTTCGTCTCCTTTTTTGATGTTGGAACTTGGCGGGGCCAAGGGTCGAGTATAACCGATTCCGCAAAAATTCGGAATCCTCTGCCGGGTGAGAGGGCTGTCTCAGCGTTTTTTGGGTTTTGCTTTAACTTTGCCTTTAGCCTTGGCTTTGGGTTTGGCCTTGGATTTGGTCTTGGGTTTTGCTTTGAGTTTCGCTTTGGTTTTGGGCTTGGTCTTGGGCTTGGCTTCGGCCCGGATCTTTTCCAGGTTCGCTTTGGCCGGAGGGACTTTCTCGATGAATGCGGAGACGATGGCGCAGGGGTAGAGGGCGCAGACGGCGCAGTTTACGACCTTCCTGGCCAGGCCGCATTTCCGGATCTCGCACTCGAAGCAGTGGCCGATATGCGGTCCACTCACGACGACGCAGCCGACGCAGTCGACCATGTCGGGGGTGATGTCGGCTCCGTATTCCTTCTTCCATTGCCGGGCGGTTTTCTTTTGCAGAACCTTGTCCCCGGTTTGATGGACGATGTAGGCGGGACAGACGGCGCAATCGAGTCCGCAGATCGCGATTTTCATGGGTGACCTCGCTTTTCCCAAGTATCCGACGATTCGGATTCGGCGTCAAGAAAAAATTCGGAAATTCGGGAAATGCGGGGACAGATTAACCGATTAATCAGCGTTCGGGCCCGACGATGACCCAGGAAGCCCGGGCCGGGTCAAAAAGCCGTTTGATTTCTGTGTTGACTTCCTCCAGGGACAGGGAAAAAAGCTCGGTCGAAAATTGGCCGAAAAATTCCGCCCCGAGCCCAATCGATTCAAATAATCCCAGAGTCGTGGCCCGGGCCGCTTTCGTCTCGTTGGCTCGGAGGAAGTTTGCCCGAAGAACGGCCCGGCCGGCCGCGAATTCCTCGTCGTTCATCCCGTGCTCCCGAAAATCCCGGAGGGCGGCGGCCAGGGCATCCCGGGCGGATTCGGTCTTGGCGGAGTCCGTTTCCAGACAGGTTTCGAGAAAACCCGCTCGACGGAAGAAATAGGCCTGGGCGAAGACGGAATAAGCCAGCTTTTTTTCGGAACGGAGCTCCCACAAACGCGATCCCACTCCCCGGCCGAGGACGTTTTCGATGAGGGAGATCCGGGCGAAATCCCGGCGGCTGAGCGGGGGGAGGGAGAAGGCGCAGGAGACGAAGCTCTGCTTTTGATTTTTTATGACCATCCGCGGCGGATAAGGGGGGTCTTTCAGGGATAAATCCTTTTTCCCCTCGGCCGGACGGCCCGGGCGGAGGGAGGCGAAATGACGTTCGATCAGGGAGCTCAAAACGTCCGGGGTCAGGTCGGAGACGGCGACGACGATGATGTTGCCGGCGACGAATTGCTGTTCGTAGAAATTCCTGACGTCCCTGACCTTCAGGGCGTCGAGCGACTCCTCCGAGCCGAAAACCTCCCCGGCGTAGCCGGACCCGCCGAAGAACGTGTCCCGTTGAACGAGATGGGCTTCATTCCCGGCGTCATCGACCCGGATGCGGCGCTGATGATTCATGGATTCGATCAACCGGTTGATCCGGATGTCCGAGAAGATCGGCCGGATGAATATTTTAACGATGGAGGCCAGCACCGGTTCCGCGAATGTAGTTAAAAATTCCAGGTGAATGACGGCGTCGTCGTCGCGGGAGGCCATCCCGCTCCTCAGGGCCATGACCATGAAATCGCGGCTGGTGCTCTCGTCCGGGATGTTCACGGCCAACCGGGTCGTCAGATGTGATATTCCGGCCCGGCCGTCGGGTTCGGCCGACGCGCCTCCCCTGATCACGATTTCGACGATGGTGATTGCGGAGGCGGCGTCGGTTTGGGTGATGACGGTGAGACCGTTGGCCAACACGCTTCTCCGAACGGTATTTTCCGGGCCCTCGAGTCCGTAGGCCGAGAGGAACGCAAGCCAGGCCAGGACGGCGGCGAAAGCGGCGGCCGGGAGCGCCCGGCCGCCGAGCCGCTTGCTCCGCGAAAGATTCAGGATTTTATTCATTTTTTCCGGGGGGCGATCGAGACGATGACGTAAGCGGTGCGGGCGAAAGCCGAAGCGGCGGCCTCGCGGAGGTCGTCGGATCGCACAGCGGCGATCCGGTCCAAGTAATCGATTCCCGCCTCCGCATCGGTGAGCAGCATGTGCGCGGCCATCGACGAGGCCAAGCCGAGGCCGCTCTCCCAGCCTTTTTGACCGATAAAGAGGATCTTGTTTTTGGCGCTTTGGAGATAGTCGAAGAAGGACGCCCTCTCTTCGAAGAGGACGTCCGACGGTGAAAAGTTTTCCTTTCGGACCCGCCTCAGAAAGGCGATCGCCTCGCGCTTGGCGGTGGGCAGGCCTTTCGGTTCCAGGGTGAGATACGAGACGAACGCGCCCGCCCGTTTCAGGGCGATGTAAGTCATCTGGACCGAATTGATCCGAGCGCGCCCGCCGCTTTTAAGGGCAACGGTCATCATCGGATGGATGCCCTGCCCGAGGACCTGGGTGAGAACGTCGGCCGCGTATTGCCCCGGGTCGTTGTAGTCCGGGCCGAGGGTGCCGATCAGCAGATAGGCCTCCCCGACGTCGAGCTCCCGTTCGATCTCCACGGTTTCTGGAAGCGGCCGGGCGCGTTCCGGAGGGGGCGGAGGTTCCGGGCCCCTCGGGATGTCCGAGAAAATCTCCCGGACGCGGGTCTCCATCTCGGAAACCGGCAGGTTCCCCACTACGGCGATCACGGTGTTGTTCGGGACGAACAGTCTTTCATAGAAATGTTCGACATCCTGCGCCGACAGTTTTTCCAACCGTTCGGGAGTTCCGTAAATGGGCCGTCCGTAGGGATGGCCGGCCAGCAGATGCTGATAAACGAGCGACTGGCCCAAGCGGAACGGATCATCCTCGATCTGCTTGATTTCCTCCCGGATGACCTCCTTCTCGGACTCGAGCTCGGCCTCCCCGATTTTCAGCCGGAACAGAATTTCCTTGTGGTTTTTCAATCCGAATTCAAGGTGCTCGGCGGGCAGGGAAATTTCGAAGTACGCCGCGTCGTGGCCGGTGTGGGCGTTGAAGATCGCCCCGTGGTTGCGGATGTCCCGGGCGATTTCGTTGCCGGAACGAAGGTCCGTCCCGCGAAAAAGGATGTAATGCTCGAGCAGGTGGATGAGCCCCGAGGTTTCGTCGGTTTCGTCCTTGGACCCGGCGTTGACGCCGGCGACGATGTTCACCAGGGGAACCGATTCCCGCTCCAGGAGAAAAACACGCAGGCCGTTGGACAGGGTGAACCGTTTTTGCGCCGAGGGAGATGTTTGTCCGAAGGCGGGGAACGAAAGGGCCGTGGCGGCCCAACCCAGGAGAAGGAGGTTTCCCAGCCCGACAACCGTCACCGGCCGCCAAATTGCCTTTATATCGACCATGTTGCCGCCACGACCCTATTTTATCCTTTCTTCGCGGTGATAAAAAGCAACCTTCATGCCATGCTGCGGGGGCGGCCCGAAATATCCGTTTGCTTTGCTTTCTTATCACACCATGTTTTCCGGGGAATTTAACGCCAGAGGTGTTTTTTTCGGGGAAAACGGGGTCTTTTTGGAAGGCCCGGCGGAAAACGGCGGGATGGTATTCGGGTCCGTTTTCCGGTCATCCCGGACCGGCGTCTTTTGGAATAATGACGATCGGCCAAGAAAATTTACAATCCGACGGCTTTTTGTAAATTTATTCGAATCAGAAATAATTCCGGGCCGACTTCAAAACAACCGGACCCCCAAGAAAGAAAGGCGCGTTTCCGGCCAAGGGGGCTCCTGTGTTAAAATGATCATGGAAACGAGGGAATTCCCATGAAACCCGACCGAAAAGCCCGCGTCCTGGTCGTCGACGACGAGGAAAACATCCGCAAGTCGTTGAAGATGATCCTCGAATATGACGGGTATGTTTTTTTCGAGGCCGCCGACGGGGAAGCCGGCCTCCAGAAAATCGATGAAATCCCCGGCCTCGACCTGGTCCTTCTGGACATCCATCTGCCGGGACGGGACGGCCTGGAGATTCTCAAGGAGATCCGCAACCGTCCCTTCCCGCCCGAAGTCATCATGATCTCCGGGCAGGGAACCGTCCAGACCGCGGTCGAGGCGACCAAGCTCGGGGCGTTCGAATTCCTGGAAAAACCGCTCCACCGGGACCGTATCCTCCTGACCCTGCGCAACGCCCTGAACCAGAACAAGCTGGCCCGCGAAAACCAGGATTTGCGGCGCAAAGCGGAAAAACGCTACGAACTCATCGGGAACCACCCGTTGATGAAAAAACTCTGGCGGGACATCCAGGCCGCCGCCCCGACCAACGCCACGGTGTTCATTTTCGGGGAAAGCGGCACCGGCAAGGAATTGATCGCCCGGGCCGTCCACGCCCAGAGCCTCCGGGCTAGGGAAGCGTTCGTCCAAGTCAATTGCGCGGCCATTCCGGAGGAACTCATTGAGTCGGAGCTCTTCGGCCACGAGCGGGGAGCCTTCACCGGGGCCACCGAAAAGAAATCGGGGAAGTTCGAACAGGATGACGGCGGCACGATTTTCCTCGACGAGATCGGCGACATGAGCCTCAAGACCCAATCCAAGGTCCTTCGGGTCCTGGAGGAAGGCGAGGTCCAAAAGGTCGGTTCGAACAAAATCTCCAAGGTCGACGTGCGGGTGATCGCGGCCACGAACAAGGACCTCAAGGCCGAGATCGAGAAAAACCTCTTCCGCGACGACCTCTTTTTCCGCTTGAACGTCCTGCCGTTGTACTCGCCGGCTCTCCGGGAGAAGCGGGAAGACATCCCCCTGCTCATCGATTATTTTGCCCGGATGTTCGCCGAGGAGAACAATTTCAAGGCAAAGACGTTTTCCCCGGAGGCGGTCGAGGTCATGACCCGCTATTCCTGGAAGGGGAACGTCCGGGAACTGCGGAACGTGGTCGAGCGGCTGTTGATCATGACCGAGGGCGACCGGATCGACAAGGGCGACCTGCCCGAACAGATCCGGGGGGAAAAAGGCGTCATTCTTCCCGAAGCGGACAAAGTCAAGTCGCTCAAGGATTTCCGGGACATGGCCGAGCGTGAATTTCTCCTGGCTAAGCTCGAGGCGAACGGCTGGAACATCAGCCGGACGGCCCGGGAAGTCGACACGCCTCGCTCGAACCTGTATAAGAAGCTGGAGCAGTTTGGAATTAAAATCACGGCCGGAGTGGATGAGACGGTCGCTCCCGAATCCGACAAGGAGGAGGGGGAGGAAAGTCCGGACTCCGCAGGGCAGGGTGGTCGCTAACGGCGACCCCGGGCAACCGGAGGGAAAGTGCCACAGAAAACACACCGCCCGCAAGGGCAAGGGTGAAAAGGCGAGGTAAGAGCTCACCGCCCCGGTGGTGACACCGGGGGCAGGGCAAACCCCACCCGGAGCAAGGCCAAACGTGCCCCCTATGGGATCGCCCGTCCCGGGGGCGGGTCGGCCGCTGGATTCCGCGGGCAACCGCGGGGCGAGACAAATGACCGTCCCCGTCGCTTCGGCGGCGGGAACAGGATCCGGCTTATGCGCCGCTCCGGCCGTGATATCATAATTTAGGGGTTGGGTGGTGCGTTCCTGGTTTGATATGCGGCAAGGCTCGGCCGGGGTCGCGGCTTGAAAATTCTGGACTCCTCCCCCGACTTTCCTTTATGATACCGGCTGAAGGGAGGATCAGTCCCATGAGAAAAGCCATCGCGTTCTTCAGCGTTTTCCTTTTAGTCGCTGTCGCAAGTTACTCCCAGAAATTATCCGTCCGGGCCGGCCATGGATTCGGCGTCGGCTTCGGCGGGGACATCGCCGCCGGAATCCGGGGGCTTTCCGACTACCTCTCCGACACGTACGCGGCCACGGATTCCTTCGGCGCGCCCGGCTTCGGCCTGAGCTTTTCGGCCGAAGCGGTCTATCGGCTCAACTCGAAAATGGGCGTCGGGCTCGGGGTGGGCTATTTCTCGGCGGGGAAGGAGAGCGAGGTCTCTTACACCGTCGACACGCTGGCCGTGACCCAGACCCTCCATCCGCGCCTCGGCGTCCTTCCATTATTATCTCCCGGCCGCGCTGGGAAAGCTCGACCTCGACCTCAGCGCGGGTCTCGGCCTCTATCTCGCCCATCTCAACCATGACGAGACCATCGCCGTGTCGGTCGCCGGCCAGACCGGCGCCCTCGAATACACCTACGCCTCGGGCGGGAAGGTCGGGTTCGGTCCCCATCTCGGCCTGAGCGCCGAATACCCCTTAACCGAAAAGCTCGCCCTCTATGTCGGCCTGACGGCCCGGTTCGCTTCCGCCACTCTTGCCGCGGGTGATTGGACGGAAACCGGAACCGGTCTGTTCGGGAATTACACCAACCAGGGCAGCGACCACCAGCCCTGGGCCTACGACTGGACGCCCTCCGGGACGGCCTACCGCCAGTTGCTTTTCGGGGCGACCGCGCCGACCGGGGCGGGCGTGGCGAACGTCCGCGAGGCCAAACTCGGCCTCTCCGCCGTCACCCTCTGTGTCGGAGCCCGGTTCAACCTCTGATCAGAAGATCGTCAGCTTGACGATCACTTTCTGGGGCGAGTTGATCGCGCCCGGAGCGGTGATCGTGATCGTTCCGGTATAAGTCCCGCGGGCCATCCCCGTGATGTTGACGTTCGGGTAGAAAGCGCTGCTGCCCTGGCCGGACTCGGTGCAGCTCAACCAGCTCGCGTCCGAGGAAGCGCTCCAGGGCAGGTTGAATTCGATCGAAAATCCGGGAGAATAAAAGGAAATATCGATCAGTTCGGACGCTTGAAGCTGGGTCCCGCCCGCCCGGGCGAGAAATTCCATCGTGGCCGGACTGACCCGGATGACGGGCGGGGCCAGATTGTACCCTTGGGCCGAGTCCCCGTCGTGGCCGTTGTTCCGGAGGATGGTCCTCCCGACGACGATTTCCTGGGTGCTTTGGAACAGGGCGCCGTACGTTCCCTGGGAGAGGTACGGGGTCGCGTCGAAGGACTTCCAGGTGTGTGCGGGCATCTGGAAGCTGGTTGTCACCGGGGTACCCGACGTGGGGAAGAATTTCGCGTTGACGGTGTTCGCCAGGTTGCTGACGTTCTGGACCTGAAAGTACGTCTTGACGCCCGGTCCCGACTCGCCATGGGCGAATCCCCATTTCGGGGAGCCGGTTCCGACCGCGGGAACGGCCATCTGCTGGCCGGTGCCGGCCCAACTGGAGAAATGGGCGAAGTACACCCGCTGGTCGCTCTGGATGCGCGCTGCGCCGGCCGCCGCGGACAGCCCCAGGTCGGTTTGGGTGTATTGCTGGTACGATTGGGCCGGGACTTGCTTGGTGGTCTGAGAGACGTCTCCCTACTGGTTGACGAAGTTGAACGTGACGTTGGCCGGGGTTGAGCCGGCGTTGAGGACCTGGAACGTCGTGTTGAAACCCGAATACGGGGCTCCGCCGAAGGTGAACCAGGTCTGGGAGGGGTTCATGGGCATGGGGGCCACGCGCGAGGAGCTGGTGCCGCTTTCGACGGACGCAGATTGGGCGAC
>CAYSGA010000085.1:0-7827 GCA_964430165.1 uncultured Eubacteriales bacterium | reverse complement strand
TCAGGGGTGGTGGCGAGGGTTATTTGATGGGGGGCAGGCGCCGGAACGGAAACGGAGAGGGCCATCATCCGATAGAGGCAAGAAAGGGCCACGGCCGGCGCGAACGGATTGATCGGGGATTGAGAAAATGCCGTGGCGGTCGAGCAGAGGACGAGCGCGCCGGCAAAGACGGCCCGTATTCGATTCCGGCCGGTGCGCATCATCGGAGATAATCCCTCGTCCTATTTTACCACAACCGGGGCCGCCCATAATCCGTTCTACCATTAATTCGGTGCCAGGTTACTCAGAAATCGGGAGCGACGGCTGGAGGCGACGTTCTGGATGGGGGAGATTACCCTTTTGGCTTGACAAACTTGTATTTAGTAGCTATTATTGGGTCTCATTCGTAGTCACTTCAGGAAACGACAATGCGATTCGTCAATGTCAGGGAGCTAAAGAGTAAGACCTCGGAGATCCTCAGGGCGGCGGCCGGCGAGGACATCGTCGTCACGAATCGGGGAAAGCCGATCGCCGTCGTCCGCGGATTCGATGGATCGGAATTGACAATACCCGCCATGCCGGCAGCGGGACGAGTGCGCGAAACCCGCGCGGCATATGAGCCGAGGCTTGACGGGCTGAATCCGCTCAAGGCCGTATTCTGGGACTATCCGGAACTGACGGACGAAGTGGCCCTGGGCGGCAAGATCCAGGAGGCGCGGGATTCACCCATTCAAGACGCCTTCCACTGGTATTTAGCCCGTTTTTTGGAAAGGGGCCGGGCGGTGGATACGTTGCGTTTTTTCCGGCTGGATGAAATCCGGCGGATCATGCCGTCGTTGAGGATCTCGCCGCGCGTCATCGCCAAATGGATAGGAATCCTGGAATTCTATGGAAATCCTTAAGGAACTGTCTACGGGCTATGCTTCCCCGTCTCAAAAATCCGTCCTGGCGGCCTTGAGCCGGGATCCGATCATTGAAGAAGCGTTCTTTCTGGCCGGCGGAACGGCGCTATCCGTTTTCTACCTTGGACATCGGGTTTCGGACGATATCGACCTCTTCACAAGAGAACCGCTCGACTTGCCGGCCGTTACAGACATTGTTCTCCGACCGTGGGCCGGGGAGACCGTCGTGGTCGCGCGGGAAACGTCCTTTGTTTCTGTCTTCATTCGGAACGTCAAGGTCGATTTCGTTGTCGATCCTCAGGCGGAACTCGAAGCACGCCCCGTGGCCGACCTCGAGTCCGGCGGCCGCCTGACCGTGGACTCCCTGGAGGCCATTGCGGCCAATAAGCTGACAACCCTGCTCGGCCGCGTCGAGCCCAAAGACTTCATCGACTTCTATTTTCTAAAGAAAGAATTTCCTCGATTGAAGGCCGATTCCATCTTCGATCGCGCGAGAAGGAAAGACGCTATATTCGACGATCCCCCGGCGGCGGCCATGCGCCTCGACGAAGGTCTGCGAATCATCCTCAGGTCCGCCCCAAAGGCCGCGGCCAGGGATCGCGATGGTTCCCACCGCCAAGCGCTGATCCCGTACCCTCGACTTCTGAAACCCGTCGATTGGACGGAATTCGAGCGGGTTTTCGAAGATCTGATAGATTGGCTCGCGGGGTATGGGGAACCGGCGGTCGTCTAATTCGAATTCAGGTTAATTCGGTGCCAGGTTACTCAATTCCCGAACGCTAGAAATCGGTACCAGGTTATCCATTTCCCGAATTCAAATAAGGAAATGGTTAACCTGGTACCGATTTTCTTCTCGGCCGGATTTCAAAGGAGCGGGTGGCGGTCGCCGCGGCGGGAATCGACGGCGGCGTGCCGAATGTCGTGGGCGATCTCAACCGACCGGCGGTTTTCCTCGAGGCCGAAGCCGCGGCCGGCGAGAATTTCCTCGTAGATGCGCGTATGCAAACCCGCGAATCCCTCGGCGAAATCCAGCGGCTCTCCGTCGATTTTTATTTGCCGGAACGCCCGCTGATGCTCAGGCCGGCTTTTTTCGGGAAGGTCGTCGGCGCGGAGGGAGAGAAACCACCGAATGCGGGCCCGGCGGAGCTCTAAAGAACCGGCCACTCTGTCCGCTTCCTTCACGTGGACGATGTTTCCGCCCGAAACCGCCCCGCCGAAGATCCAGGCCAGGGCATCGAAAAAGTGGATGCCGATATTGGTCGCGATTCCCCCCGATCTCGCCTCATCCCCTTTCCAGGAATAAAAATACCAGCGGCCGCGGACCGTGACGTTGGTGAGTTCGATGTCATAAACGCGTCCGGACCGGTCGTTTTCGACCCGGGATTTCAAGGCTTGGATCACGGGATGAAGGCGCAATTGAAGGACCGTATAGACCTTCTTGTCGTATTCGTTTTCGATGGCTTTCAAAGCGTCGATATTCCAGGGATTGAGGACGACAGGCTTTTCGCAGATCGCGCAGGCTCCGACGCGGAGGGCGAACCGGATATGAGCGTCGTGAAGGTAATTGGGCGAGGCGATGCTCAGGCAGTCGACGGCCCGGGAGGGGTCGTCGCGGCGGAGTTTTTCCAAATAACGGTCGAAGCGCTCGAATTCGGTGAAGAACGCGGCCTCGGGAAAATAGGAGTCGAGAACGCCGACGGAATCGGATTTGTCCATGGCCGCGACAAGGAGGTTTCCGGTGTCCTTGATCGCCTTCATGTGCCGGGGCGCGATATAGCCCGCGGCACCGATCAAGGCGAATCGTTTGAGCGACGGGATGGCTTCCTTCATGGGCGGCCCACTCCTTTTGTTCCTCGTGTTCGAGGGAATCATATCGGAAAAGGAACCGGGGCTCAACTCTTTGATGAAATCGGACGAAATCGGTGCCAGGTTACTCGTTTCCCGAATTCGGGAAACGAGTAACCTGGCACCGATTTATTATTTACTCCGGCTGGCCCGGCAGAAGTCCATCATCGCGTCCAAGGCCCGCTGGACCGATGCCGGGGCACCGTCCTGGCTGGCAAACGCGTCGATGAAGGCGAGAAGGTCCGGGGCCGCCGGCCGCTTTCCGTAATCATGAAAGACGTTGACGATCCCGGCGTCCAGGCCGCGGTCCATCGCCCGGGCCAGGTAGGCGCGGCAAACGCCCGTCCGCCGGCCGGGCAGGTCGCGGACGGAATTCGTCACCCCGAGCGAAAAGTGAACACCCTTGAACGCCGGATCGGCCTTGATCCTCCGGATCGTCTCGAACGCCCGATAGGTATAACCCGGTTTTTCCGCATCCATCGGAACGTCGATCGACAGCGGAAACACGGTCGAATCCAGAAAAATATCCGAGGGGGCGAATCCGAACCTTCCGGTCGCGGCCTGAAAGAGCTCCCGAGCGAGAGCCAGAAGCTCCTCCACGCCGTAAGCGCCGTCGCGGCCGGCCGATTTTTTGTCCACCAGAAGCCCGATGAACTGGAACGGGAAACGGGCGCGCAACGGCAGCAGCCGTTCCATCGTGTATGTCTTTATGGAGTTGAGAAGAGGCACGGCGGGCCGCCGGCCGGCCTCCGGCCCGCCCTCGTACCAGGCGGCCAAACCTGCCTCGAGCATGTCCGGAGAGCCGCTGTCGACGCATACGGGGATTCCCGAAGAGTGCTCGCGGATCAAGCGAACGAAAAACCGCAGGATCTCTTTCCGGAATTCGAGATTGTCGTCGCTGAGAGCGTCGACGTTGACGTCGATGAACGCCGCCTCGCGTTTAGCCTGCATCTTGATGAGCGAAACGAGATATCCGAGGGCCGCCGAACTCGGGGCGGGAGGAACGGAAAGAACGGGAGCTGTCGCAGCGGCATTTTTATCGTTGCCCACAGCATAATCATCCGCCGCTCCCCCTTCCGCCCTCGCGCGGATCAACTCCTGGCTGATCACTTCCTTCATCGCCGCCGCGGTCCGCGGAATGCTGGCGTGGAGAAGCTCGGCGATCTGGATCAGCGGAGCGGGCCGGGCATGATCACGGTCGAAAAGATAATTCAGGACGGCGGAGGTATGTTCGAGGGAGGCGATCCGGGGCGGAAGCGAGGTCGCGGCCAGGTCGGCGAGCCCGCCCGCCGCCTCGACCGGCGGGCCCGGCATCCGCGCTGCCGGCCGTTTCCTTCCTTCGACCGCGGCGGCCGCCAGGTAAATCGATTCGGCCACACAGACGCGCTTGACATTGTTCCCGCATCGACCGTCGGGGGTGGCGTCGCCGCAGGGCGGATTGGACAATCCCTTATCGCAATCCCCGAGCGTGCAGTAACTGTAATTTTCCGGCAGGAAGCAGTCCCCGCAGTCCTGGCAATTGAAAAGAACGGACTTGGACGCTTTTTCCGCGCCGCGAACCCACCGGTAAAGCAACCCTTCCCCCCGGCCGAGGGATTTGAATAAGCGGGCCGTCCCCGTGAGCGCCGGGCAAAGCCGTTTTCCCTTGGTCAAAAAATTCCGGTGGAGAAAATCAAAATGCCGTTGATGAAACGTCCGGCGGCGCACTTCCGGCCGGAAAGCCGGCTTCGCGGAAACGGCGCTTTTTTCCCGTTCCGGCCCGTAGAGGTAAAACGGCTCCTTTCCCGAGGCGGGGCGGGGCGGCGGATAATCGAGAATATCGCGGCGCTCCCGCCATCCCGTTCCGATTTCCTCCGCCCGGCCGACGATCTTTATAAGGGTGTCGAAATCGGGAAGGCCGCCGAGGTCGACGCCGGCAGCCCCAAGGTCGCGGTACATGGCGACCTGGCAGGCGGCGCGCTCGAGGTGGGCGGCCGCTTTTTCCCGCCGGACCGCGGCCAGAAGCTCGTCGGAAACGTAACATCCCGGAATCTGGCCGTCGTGCATCAGCCGGACGGCGGGGTTGGCGTTGGAAAGATAGTAGACGTTGCCGAAAACCGGCACGTCAATTCGCGCGTCGCAGAGATACCGGAACAATTCCCCGGATTTTTGCGAGTCCCAGCCCATCTGCATGAGCAGGGCGGAGGCGCCGGCCCGGATTTTTTTGCCGAGTTTGAAATATTGCTGGAGGAGCGAGGCTTCGGTGTATTTAAACGGCGAGACCGCGGCCAGGGCGAAAAATTGGGGCACCGCGGAAAATCCGGACGCGGCGCGGCCGGCGGCCTCCGGGTCGCAAAACAGCGTTTCCCTGATCCCCCGCAAACCGCCGGGCACCGGCGGAACGGAAGATTCGGGGGAAGAAGAAGCGGGCGGTTCGGCCAGCCGGGCGACCGGCGTCCGCTGGAAAGCGTCGAAATTCAACTCGGAGATGAGTTCGAGCAGGCCGACGGAATCGAGTTCGAAGACGCGTCTTCCGGACGCCGGTTTGTCGCCGGTGACCGCCAGGACGGTCGTAAGACCGAGCGCCCGGAGGCCGAGAAGCGAGGAGCGGAGCGCGTCGGCGTTTTGCTCCTTGCCCGTGATGTGGGGAATGACGTCGAGATCGGCCCACAATCCCCGGCCGGCCGGATTCCTGGCGGCGATGATCGAAAAAATTTCGGCGGGATCGAGCATGGCGTTGCCGCGCGGGTTCTGGGGAAGGGTGATCCCCGCCAGGCGGACGCCGGCGGGAAATTCGAACCTCCGGGCGGCATAATCAAGGAGAAAACGCTCGATCGGCCGGACGTCGTCCGCCTGCGCGGGAACGAGTTCGGCCAGCAGCAAAAACGGTTTCATCGAAAGATTTTCCTTCAGAAGGCGGATTCTATAATAATCAATTGGACCCGGCGACACAATATTTATATCGGGGACTATATCGGTGCCAGGTTACTCATTTCCGAATTCGGGAAATGAGTAACCTGGCACCGATTTCGTCCGAATTCAGTTGAGGAAAGGCCCGGTTTCCGGTATATTTCTCTCAGGTCACCGGAGAACCGATATGGGAAAAACCATCAGCCGAAAGAAAATCGCCGTTCGGATAAAAATTCGCCGACCCGCCACCACTCTCCGACTCCCGCCCTCACCGTTGCCGACGCTCTCCTCCTCGACCTCTCCCCCGCCTCCGTTTTTCGTCCACCCGACCGCCGTCGTCGATCCCGGGGTCGAAATCGGGGCCGGCACAAAAATCTGGCATTTTTCCCACGTCCAGACGGGCGCGAGGATCGGAAAGAACTGCGTCCTCGGGCAGAACGTCAACGTCGGCGAGGACGTGACGGTGGGCGATTTCGTCAAAATTCAGAACAACGTCTCGGTTTACTCGGGCGTCGTTCTGGAGGACTACGTTTTCTGCGGGCCGTCCATGGTCTTCACCAACATCATCGTCCCGCGGAGCAAATATCCCCAGCGCGGCGCGGGACACTACCAGATCACGCGCGTCAAGGAAGGCGCCTCGCTCGGGGCCAATTCGACGATCATCTGTGGTAACACGATCGGCCGGTTCGCCTTCGTCGGGGCCGGCGCGGTCGTGACGAAAGAAGTTCCCGATTTTGCCCTCGTCGTCGGCAGCCCGGCCCGGGTCATCGGCTGGCTGAGCGAAGCCGGCGATAAATTGAATTTCGACGCCGACGGGTTCGCCTCCTGCGACCGCTCGGGACGACGATACCGGTTGGAAAACGGCCGCGTCCGTGACATTACCGACGAGGGGTGACCGGATGAAAATCGCCTCGATCGTCGGCGCCCGCCCCCAGTTCATCAAGGCGGCTCCGGTCAGCCGGGCCATCCGGGCGGCGGCCTCCGCCGGTCGCGCCGTCTCGGAAATCCTGGTTCACACCGGCCAGCATTACGACGAAAACATGTCGGCCGTCTTTTTCGAGGAACTGGGCATCGCCGCGCCCGATTACGACCTGGGAATCGGTTCGGCCTCCCACGGAGTCCAAACCGGGGCGATGCTCGCGGCGATCGAACGGATTCTGGAGCACGAGCGTCCGGACTGGGTGCTCGTTTACGGCGACACCAATTCAACTCTGGCCGGGGCCCTGGCCGCGGTGAAAATGCACATCCCGATTGCTCACGTCGAAGCCGGCCTCCGGTCCTACGACCGGAGGATGCCCGAGGAAATCAACCGCGTCGTAGCCGATCATCTTTCGACGGTCTTGTTCTGCCCGTCAGGAGTCGCCGTGGCGAACCTCCGGAAGGAGGGCATCCGCAAGGGCGTCCGCGTCGTCGGCGATGTCATGGCCGAGGCCCTGGCGGAAGCCGTCGTCCGGGCAAAAAAGCGGGAGACAACCCGGGGCTCGGCGTTCGGCCTGGCCCGGTTGGGACTCAAAGAGGGCGATTATTTCCTGGCGACCGTTCACCGGGCCGAAAACACGGACGATCCGGTCCGGCTCAAAAACATCCTGGACGCGCTCGAAACGATCGCCCGCAAACGGCCCGTCGTTTTTCCGGTTCATCCGCGGACAAAAAAAATGATCACGGGATTGGGCGGGAAACCGGAACAGACGGAGGTCGGAGAAAAAGCGGGGCGGATCGGGAAGGGAACAGCGGCGAAGGCGGCTGGTCCGGGCGGTAAAAGAAACGCGGCCGGCGCGGGGCTAATGGCCGGCCCCGGAATCCGGTTCATCGCCCCCGTCGGGTATCTCGAGATGGCCCGGTTGGAAAGCGGCGCGGCGATGATTCTGACCGATTCAGGCGGCGTCCAAAAAGAAGCGTATTGGCTCAAGGTCCCATGCGTCACGATCCGGGACCGGACGGAATGGGTGGAAACCGTCGCCTCCGGCTGGAACGTGCTGGCGGGCGCGGACAAAAACCGGATCGTTCAGGCCGTTAGAAATTTCAAGCACCCCCGCAATTCCGCCCCGCTTTACGGTCGCGGATCCAAATCGACGGCCCCGGCCTCAAAACGCATCATCAAGATATTATTGAATTTATAGGTGTCTTATCTAATATAAATCGGTACCAGGTTAACCGTTTCCTGATTTTTCCCCGGACCGGAAATAAGGAAACGGTTAACCTGGTACCGATT